>CAXBKL010000091.1:0-14769 GCA_963976125.1 uncultured Sulfitobacter sp.
GCCTTTTGGCCGTTCTTGCGTCGTCCGCTTTATTGCTTGGATGCGCCGATCCTAGACAGCAATGCATCTCAGCGGCAACTCAGGAGTATAGGAGCGCCGCCTCGGCGGCCAACACTGCCCGCCAGAATATTTCCAGAGGCTATGCTGTGTTTAGTCAGCAGGTGCCCTACACGGTCCATCAAACCTGCTACCGTAGCGATCCAGTAACTTTCGCGTCGATCCCCTACCCTTGCCCCCAAACCTACTATCGAACGCAATCAACGCCTGTTGCTATCGACGTTGCGCAGGAGCGAACGAAACTCGCGCAAATCAACAGGCTTCTTCCAAGGCTTGCAGCGAAAGCCGACGCCGAAATACGTCGATGTGAGACCCAATTCCCGGTGACCAGTTAGATTTCCTTACGATACCTGGTAACACCCCCCTTTGCGTCGGGTTGGCACCATATTTGTCTGCCGCCATCTTGAGGATGTTCGGGGGTAAATGCCCCTATGACCGCCAATTGAACGGCTCTGCCATCGGTTTACGCAAAGGCAGGCCCTTCCGTATTTGTGGGTAAGGGCGCATTTGCGGGCTTTTCATTGCTCAACTATGCCTTTTCACGCAGAAATGGCGCATCAAAGGGCATCATCACGTCAGGATTGCCCGTGACATCATTTCGCCATCGCCTCAAGCATTCCGAATTCATTGTGCGCATCCCCGCGCTTCTGATCAGCAGTTTTCTGCGGTTCTGCCATGTCACGACAATCTGGCAGCGAGAGGGGATGGAAAGTTTGCGGGCGGATCTTGCCGAAGGCCCCGTGCTTATGCTCGCATGGCATGAACGGTTACTGATGGCCCCTGTACATTGGCCAGCGTCTGAAGGCCAAGTATCCATCCTGTGCGCGAACTCCCTTGACGGGCGCCTGAGTGCCGCGACGCATAGACGGTTTGGGCAAGTCCCAATTGAAATGGCGGATAACGTACCGAACCTGGCGGCCTCTCGCAGAATTCTGAGACGTGTCCGCGCGGGCACCAGCATCGGTATGAGCCCCGATGGCCCCTGCGGCCCGGCGTTGGCGGTCAAGGATGCCGCGTTGGATTGGGCGCGGATCATGCAGCGCCCCGTTTATGCCTATGCCTATGCCACAAAACGCCACCGCAGGATGGGGACATGGGACCGGATGATCTTGGCGTTGCCCTTCACAAGGGGGGCGTTTGTGCTCAAGCGGTTGACGGTCGATGTACCACGCAAGGCAGATGCGGCACAGATATGCGAGCTGCGGCACCATATGGTGTCCTTGTTGAATGATGCGACACGTCGGGCGGATCACCTGGCGTCGCGGTGATCTGCCGCGATTGTGCAGGGGCAAAGATGCCTGCCCATGACGGGGCATGACGGGCCAGACGCGCGGTCTGCCATTGTGTGCGACCGGGTCGGAGTGCTGGACTGACCGGACGGAATGACCCGCGGGTCAGTATCTGTCAGCGGCCTTCGGACAACTGGTCAAAGGCCTCCAACGCCTTGGCGGCATACATCAGCGATGGTCCACCTCCCATCTGGATGCAGATGGACAAAATGTCCGAGATTTCTTCGCGGGTGGCGCCCTTTGCGATCAGGGCCTCGATGTGAAAGCCGATGCAGGGGGCGCATCTGTCGGCGACGGAGATGGCCAGCGCGACAAGTTCCTTTGTCTTGGGGTCAATGACTCCGGAGTCGTGTACGGTCTTTGTCAGGGCACTGAAACCTCTGGTCGTCCCGCTTGCCGCCTGATTCAGATTACGCAGAGACCCGCGCATATCGGAATTGTACTGTTTCCAGTCCATGCCTTTCTCCTTATCACTTGATGGAATGCTTGGACCGTCGGACCAGACCACTCTTTGATCCGCGTCAATTTCCGCCGAATTGTCGCGCTGCCGGTGCCAAGTCGCGCGTTCACTGGCTGGTACAGGTGCTTCCCGTGAGGTCAGCGGGCACCCGCGCCCTTGCGGCATCAAATGCGCCGGCCGGGCAAGCTCCGGCCACATATCGCCGATCTCGATCACACCCCTTGAACGAATCCTCAACCCATGCCATATGCACTCTGCTAACGTTTTTCTATTTCGACCCACTGTCTCCCTCATACGGCGCAGATCGATCTCAGACCGACCACGCCAAGCCATCGCACCAACGCGGATGGCAATTATCTAGGAGACTACGGAATGGCTACTGGCACCGTAAAATGGTTTAACACAACTAAAGGCTTTGGCTTTATCGCACCCGATGGCGGCAGCAAGGACGTTTTTGTCCATATCTCTGCTGTTGAGCGCGCAGGCCTGACCGGCCTGGCCGACAACCAGAAAGTGACTTTCGACATCGAAGCAGGCCGTGACGGCCGCGAAAGCGCTGCGAATATCGCACTGGCATAAGCCTGCGCGGGTTTCGACCCGCTTTCAGGATACGGAAAAGGCGGCCTTTGGGGCCGCCTTTTTTGTGTCCGATGATCTTGCGGACAATATGAAAACAGACCCTATCCGACAGCGCGGTCGAATTTCGAGAACAACCGGTCCTGACGATCAGGATCAGGTGCCTGCATCAAATCGTTGCTGACCAGATGGGTCCGCAGAACGTCGCTGGCCGACAGTCCCGAGAGAATCCGCTGATCCCCGATTTGGGCAATCTGCAATTGCGGCGGCATCGGAGTGCCGGTGGCGTCTTCGTTCCAGTTCTCGGTCATCCGCGAAGTCATGTCGTCAAGCACTGCATTGGTGTTCAACCGACGACGCCCCATAATCACCCCCATGAACCGGCCGCTGCCGGCATAGGCAATCCTGGCCGATGTGCCGTCCAGCGCCGCACAGGCGGCTTCGGCGACGGCTTCAACCTGGGCCCGGAATTGTGGTGCTTTCACCGCGCGGTGAATACCCCGCAACCCAAGCACATCAATGGAAAACAGGGTCATCGAGTAGCAGCCCGTTGGCAGCCGCAGGAGATCATTTTCGAGGCTGGCAAGATTGGTGACGTCCTTGGAGGAAAGTTTGATCTGCTCGTCAAAGCGCACCTTCATCTGTGCTGTCAGTTCATCCAGCGTGTGCCGGGTCTGGCGTTCGCGGTGCAGGCTGTCGTTCAGCATCCCGGCCGAATTGATCCGGGCACCCAGCTCTACGCCATTCAATGGCTTGGGCAGGAAATCAGTGGCCCCGGCGTAAAACGCACGCCCCATCAGGTCAGGTTCGCGGCTGGCCGTAATCATGACGATTGGCGTTGTGCGGTATTCTTTCATCTGGCGGACCCGGTCACAGAGTTCAACGCCGTCAATGCCCGGCAACATGATGTCCAGAAGAAAACAATCGAAAGGTGTCAGACCGGATTGTAAAACGGTCAACGCCTCTTCTCCGGTCGAACAGCAGACCAGATCGTAATGTTCATGCGCGGTCAGGGATTCCTTTAGCAGGTCCAGAATAACCGGATCATCATCAACGGCCAAAATACGCATTTCAAGTTCCCCTCAATCGGTGTGGCGGTACATGGAGCAGGTCCACGCTGGTTTGGTAGGACCCAGAAAAGCCCTCAATAGCGGGCAGGATTCGGACCAATTTGTGTCGAATTTGAGACGCGGCAGTTTTTTGGGGCGAACCTGGGCGAGACTTTGCAGAACCAGCAAAACAGGGCACATTCGCGCCTTATTCTCTGCCCAGGTCTGCCATTTTAGCCCAGATTTGGGCATCTGCCTTTGTGGCGGAGTTGGGGCGATTCTCTTCTCAAACGTGTCACGCAAGGGATTTGTTTGGGTGAAACCTATGGCGGCAGCCCCCCGTTTCAGATCGCCTTGCCCCCTTTGCATCCAGAGTTAGGGGGACAAAGTCGAAAAATTTCCCCGCCAAATGGGCCGTATTGGCTGATCCACCCGCAACACTTGCCCGGTTTTGCACCTCTCAGGGTTGCCAAGGACACGCCATTTGGCAAAATCACAGCATAAGTTAACCAATTATGGAGCATCTCATGCACCGCCGAACATTTTTAGCCAGTTCACTGGCCGCCGCGTCCCTGCCGCAGGTTCTTTCTGCAAAAACTGCGCAGTTTGACCCTACGCCCCAGGTTGTTTCGATCAAGCGCCAGTATCAGCCCGGTCAGATGCTGATCCTGCCGCGCAGCTATTATCTCTATTTCGTGACCGCTCCGGGCCGGGCCATGCGCTATGGTGTCGGTGTCGGCAAGGCCGGGCTGGAATTCACCGGCACCGCGACCATCGACGTCAAGAAGGAATGGCCAACCTGGCGGCCCACCGATGAGATGATCCAGCGTGACCCCAAGGCCTATGCAAGGTTCATCGGCAACACCGAGGCGCAACCGGGCGGCCCAACCAACCCGCTTGGTGCGCGCGCGCTTTACCTGTTCCAGAATGGCAAGGATACGTATTTCCGTATCCACGGGACAATCCAGCCAGACAGCATTGGCCGGTCGGTCTCCAACGGCTGTATTCGGATGCTGAACGAACATGTGAAGGATCTGTATGAACGTGTGCCCATCGGAACTGTCGTCACTGTTCTGTAGAACCCTGCAATACCAATAGAAAGGGCCGGCCATGTGCCGGTCTTTTCATTTCTTCGCATCCCGTGTTCCATAACACGCCCTAAACAGAGCCAAAGCACCCCAGGGCCGGGCCGTGCACACCGATGTCCAGAGGGCCAAAGGCGCTTTCGACACAAAGCGAAAAGTAGCCCGCAGTTGGCAGATATATCACCCGGTAGGCACCATCCCCCCGAGACACAGACCAGCAGTCCTGAGAAAATCCACCCGAAAAGTTGACCGTCACCAGCGTTGGAATTTGCCGAAGCTCCTGAAAGTGCCGCGCGGTTGCGCGGGCAACCGGGTCACTGCCCCGCAAAGCAGCGGCGATCTCCGCATCAAGCAACCCGTCTATATGTGCTGGCACATCCACCCGTCAGATCATAGCAGCCCTTTGCGCCGGTGACAGGGCGTTAACCCTCTTTCAAGGTTCGGCTCCGAATTAATCTTTCATCAACAAGTTGAGCGCTAACTTGATGTGGGTGGCGGGCTCCCTTATTCTGATCGGAGCACGACATGAGTTCTATTTTGTTCAGCAATCCGTTTGTGGCCCCGCCTGTCCCGAACGCATCGCAGGAGGCTGTACCACTGCCTGCGGTACCGCCGACCCAGAGCGCGGCATCGACACAGACATCCGATGATCCCACTTCGTTCAGCGGGTCAGGCAGGGGCAGCGGGCAAAGCGCGCAGGGCGATACCGTGGCATTGCTTACCAGTGTCAGGCAGGCGCGCATGTCACGCCCGCCAGATGCAACAGGCGGGTCGGTTGTCACCGCGCAGGGTCAGGATGCACCGGTCATGATGCTGCCCGGCGCCAACCTGCCCAAGGTCGACATGCCCGACCCGCTGCCAACCTCACCCTTTCTGAAACAAGGCTGACGTTTGTGCGCTGGCCATTGCTGATGGATCGGCTGTGCCTGAACGCTCTTGATTTTTGAACGAGACAACCCATTATTGTCCCCGCTACGCGAAAGACTATCGACCCCGCCTTCCGGCTCAGGACCGATCACGCCTTCAACCGAGCCGCCCTGCCGCATCCCGCGGGCAGAACAACCAAAGGAGACATGGGGTCATGGCATCTGGCACCGTAAAATGGTTCAACACAACTAAAGGCTATGGATTCATCGCACCCGATGAGGGTGGAAAAGATGTATTTGTGCATATTTCCGCCGTCGAACGTGCAGGTCTGACCGGTTTGGCAGACAATCAAAAAGTGACCTTCGACATCGAAGCGGGCCGGGACGGCAGGGAAAGCGCGTCCAACATCGCGCTGGCCTGAGGTCCACCGACAATCACATCGAAACGGGCGGATCATCGCCCGTTTCTACGGACCGGCCCAATCCACCCCCGTCGCCTTGGCAATGCTGAGGATGCCCACAGGCAGGGGCCGCATCAATGGTGAGACGTCCTGCGCCGTTCCTTGTAACCAAAGATCAACCTCACGCCGAGCCAGAAGCACACCCATCCGGTGATGGATCGGGGCCAGGTCGTCATTCGGCGGACAGGTCACCGTCGCCACCTGCCGTACCTCGATTCCGCCGGGGCCATTCCAAACATCTGTTATCGCGGCGAAATAGAGTAATCCGCCATCCTTTCGGGCGATCTGCCACGCGGTCTTGCGGCGCTTTTCCCCTGTCCACTCGTACCAACCGTTCACCGGCACAACCGCGCGGCCCGTCCCCGCGTAGGCTGATTTTTCAAACAGTGTTTCGGAACGCGCGTTTATCAATGTCTCCATCACCGGTCGGCCACGTGCATTGACCCGCCCCACCGGAATGATGCCCCAGCGCATCCGGCACAGGCCATCGGACGTGAATGTCACAATCTCCTGACCCGGTGCCATGTTCCGGCGCGGCAATTCGTCGGCAACCGGTGCCACATCAGCCTCCAACGACGCCGCCACATGGGCGATGGGAGTGGTTAGAAAAAGCCGCCCCGGCATCGTCTACCCGCCTTCGATCCCGGCAATCAGGTTCAGCACCTCGGCCCCGATCCCTTCGACGATCTTTTCGACGCCCTGTGCATTGGGGTGGATGCCGTCGCCCTGAAGAAACGGGCGCAACATGGCGGGATTGGACGGTGCGCCTTGCGTCAGGCCAACAAAGAAACTTGGCGCCAGCAGCGTGCCAAATTCAGCCGCCAGATCGGGGTAAATCGAATCAAATTGGATCTTGTAGGCGTCCCCATAGTTTCCCGGTGCCTGCATCCCGATCAACAGAACGTCGACATCGGCCCTGTCCGCCGCGCTCAGGATGCCGCTCAGATTGGCCCGCGCCTGCGCCGGGTCCAGCCCGCGCAGCAGGTCATTGCCGCCCAGCGCCACGATCATGCCATCGACCTCTGGCGTCAGTGTCCAGTCAACGCGCGCCAGTCCCCCTGCGGTCGTGTCCCCCGACACACCCGCGTTAATCAGCCGGACGTCGGCCCCCTTGGCGTCCAGCCAGGTTTGCAACTGCGGGACAAATCCCTGCGCCGCCGGTAACCCGTAGCCCTGTGTCAGACTGTCACCAAAAGCGGCGATTACGATTTCGTCGGCCTGTACTGCGCCTGCCAAAAGAACGACAAAGCCAAAGACTATCTTGCGCATTGTTCTCATCACTCCATATCCAAAGGACAGCATTTCGAAAGGCTCCGCATGACAGATACCGTGTTTCATCTTTCAGATGTGGTTTTATCGCTCAAGGGCAATGCCGGACCTGTGGATATTTTGCGCGGAATTTCCCTTGATGTGCAAACCGGTGAAACATTGGCGCTGACCGGCCCTTCGGGGTCCGGCAAATCCTCTTTGTTGATGGTGATGGGCGGGCTGGAGCAGGCGACGGGCGGCACCGTTGGTGCGCTGGGTCAGAATTTGACCAGCATGAACGAAGATGCACTGGCCCGGTTCAGGCTGGGGCGCATGGGTATCGTGTTTCAGTCTTTTCATCTCATCCCCACGATGACGGCGCTTGAAAATGTCGCGACGCCGCTGGAACTTGCCGGGATTGATGATGCGTTCGAGCGGGCAGGTGCAACGCTGGACGCTGTTGGGCTTGGCCATCGTCTTGGCCACTATCCCGCACAGATGTCGGGAGGCGAGCAACAGCGGGTGGCGCTCGCGCGGGCCTGCGCGCCCCGTCCGGCGATCCTGCTGGCTGATGAGCCGACGGGAAACCTCGACAGTGCAAATGGCACGGCCATCATGGATTTGCTGTTTGAAATGCGCGACCGGCATGGTGCCACGCTGGTGCTTGTGACCCATGATTCAACGCTCGCACAACGATGCGACCGCGTGATTTCCCTTGCCGATGGGCGCATCGCGTGAGCCTGGCGCTTGCCGCCCGGTTTGCCCGCCGTGAAATGCGCGGCGGCCTGCGCGGCTTTCGCCTGTTTCTTGCCTGTCTGGCGCTTGGGGTGGCCGCGATTGCGGCGGTTGGCTCTGTGCGGGCAGCAATTGAAGCGGGGTTGGCGCGCGAAGGGGCGTCGCTGTTGGGCGGGGCGGCAGAGCTTGACTTCACCTACCGCTTTGCCACGGATGTGGAACGCGCGTGGATGCAGACACGGGCCGATGCGGTGTCGGAAATTGTCGAATTCCGGTCCATGGCGGTTGTTGGAGATGACCGCGCGCTGACCCAGATCAAAGCCATCGACGACCTGTATCCGCTTGTTGGGCAGGTGGAACTGGTCCCTGCCATGTCGCTCGAAACGGCCCTGTCCGTGCAAGATGGGGTGCCCGGTGCAGTGATGGAACGGGCGTTGTCCGACCGGCTTGGCCTTGTTCCCGGCGATAGATTTCAGCTGGGGAACAAGACATTCCGTTTTAGCGCCGCCCTGACCCGCGAACCCGATAGCGCGGCCAGCGGCTTTGCGCTTGGTCCCCGGACCTTGTTGAAACGCGCGGCCCTTGAAGGGTCCGGCCTGTTGTCGCCAGGTACACTTTTCAACAGTAAATACCGGCTTGCCCTGTCTCCTGACGCGGATCTCGCGGCGTTGCAGGCACAGGCCGAGGCGGCGTTCTCGAACGCTGGAATGCGCTGGACCGATGCACGCAACGGCGCGCCGGGGGTGGCACAGTTTGTGGACCGGTTGGGCGCGTTTCTGATCCTTGTGGGCCTGTCCGGGCTGGCGGTGGGGGGCGTGGGCGTGGCCGCAGCGGTACGCGCCTATTTGCAGGGCAAGACCGCCGTGATTGCGACATTGCGCGCCCTGGGTGCAAGCCGCGCCACGATTTTCCAGACTTACTTTATCCAGATTGGCACGCTTTCCGTGGTCGGCGTTGCTCTGGGTTTGACGCTGGGGGCCTTTGTGCCGCTGCTGCTGGCCCCGGTGATCGAAGCCCGCCTTCCGGTTCCGGCAGCGTTCACGCTTTATCCCCAGCCGTTGATTGAGGCGGCTTTATACGGGTTGCTGACGGCGCTTGTGTTTACCCTGTGGCCACTTGCGCGCAGTGAGGATGTGCGCGCCGCGACGCTGTTCCGCGACGCATGGACCGGGGCGCGGCCGCTGCCACCCTGGCGTTACCTTGGTGTCATTTTCATGTTGACCGTGACGTTGATTGGCCTTGCGGGGTGGTTCAACGGATCCTGGTGGCTCACGCTGTGGACCCTGGGCGGCATTGCCGCCGCACTTGCCATTCTTGCGATCTCCGCCGCCCTGTTGCGGTTTCTGGCCGGGCGATTGGCCCGTCTGAGCCGGGGCAGACCGCGCCTGCGGTGGGCGCTCGCTGCGATTTCCGGCCCCGGTGAAGGGGCTTCGGCGGTGGTGCTTTCGCTGGGTCTTGGCCTGTCTGTGCTGGCGGCGGTGGGGCAGATCGACGGCAATCTGCGCACCGCCATTTCGGGCAACCTGCCTGATGTTGCGCCGTCCTATTTCTTTGTCGACATCCAGAAGGACCAGATGTCCGGCTATTCCAGACGGCTCGAAAGCGACCCCGCCGTCAGCCGCGTTGACAGCGCACCCATGCTGCGCGGCGTGATTACCCGGATCAACGGCAACCCGGCCACGGAGGTCGCGGGCGATCATTGGGTTCTGCATGGCGATCGGGGCGTGACATATGCCGCGACCCCGCCGCCCCGGACAAAGATCACCGCCGGGACATGGTGGACAGAGGAGTACGCCGGTCCCCCCCTGATGAGCTTTGCTGCGGAAGAGGCAGAGGAAATGGGATTGAAGATCGGCGACACCCTGACGGTCAATATTCTGGGCCGTGACATTACCGGAACCATCGCGTCATTCCGCGAAGTTGATTTTTCAACCGCCGGGATCGGTTTCATCCTGGCACTGAACCCCGCCGCTCTTGCAGGGGCGCCGCATACCTTTATCTCGACCGTTTATGCAGAGGAACAGGCCGAGGCGGCGATCCTGCGCGATCTGGCACGCGAATACCCCAACATCACCGCCATTCGCGTGCGCGATGCCATTGACCGGGTATCATCGGTGTTGGCCAGTCTGGCCGCTGCAACCTCTTATGGGGCGCTGGCGACGTTAGTGACCGGTTTTATCGTCCTCATCGGGGCCGCCGCCGCCGGGGCAAGCGCGCGCACCTATGAGGCGGCGGTGCTCAAGACGTTGGGCGCCTCGCGGCGGCAGATTGCCGCAAGCTTCATTCTGCGCGCTGCCCTGCTGGGTCTCTTTGCCGGTGGGGTGGCTCTGTTTGCGGGGATATTAGGCGGCTGGGCGGTCAGCCGCTTTGTCATGGAAACCGATTTCACCGTTATCTGGCCGTCTGCGCTGTTGATTGTCGCGGGGGGGATTTCGGCAACTGTCTTGGCAGGGCTTGGCTTTGCGCTTAAGTCTTTGAATGCACGGCCTGCCCAGGTTCTGCGCGCACGGGAATAGCCGCAATGGAAACATGATGTCAGATACCCTTCCTGCCGCACCTGCGCTTGCGGTCAGCAAGGCCCAGCAGAACCACATCCTGAACATCGTCCGCCGCACCGCAAAGGCAGAGATCATGCCGCGGTTCCGTCGTCTGGCGGCTGTGGATGTATCTGCCAAATCCGGGCCTGATGATCTGGTCACCGCAGCCGACACCGCCGCCGAGGCGATGATAACGCGCGCCCTGCTCCTTGCCTTTCCCCATGCGCTTGTTGTGGGCGAAGAGGCCGCTGCGGTCGATCCGACACTGCTTGACAAGATCGCGGGCGCGCCGCTGGCCTTTATCATCGACCCGGTGGATGGCACCTGGAACTTTGCCCATGGGCTTGCCGTTTTTGGTGTGATCCTCGCCGTGACACAGTTTGGCAGACCGGCGTTTGGCCTGATCTACGATCCGGTCGCAGACGACTGGATCCTCGCGGATGACCAAAGCACTGCCCGCCTGGAAACGCCGATCGGCACATCGCATACCGTCACGGTCAGCATGGGCAAACCGATCGAGGCACTTTGCGGCCACGTCCCGCTGCACCAGTTCAAGGGAGAGATGTTGCACAGGGTCGCCGCAGTCCTGCCCTCATTTCGCCGGTCGGAGGCGCTCAGGTGTTCGGCTCATGAATACCGGATGATGGCACAAGGGCATTCGGATTTTGTGCTGACTGAATCTCTGCATCCCTGGGATCACGCCGCCGGCGCGTTGATTTGTGAACGCGCCGGTGCCCATGTCGAGATGCTGGACGGCGGGCCCTACACGGCGGCGCGTCACACGGGATACCTGTTGACTGCCCCGGACCGGACAACCTGGAACAAGCTGCGCAAGGTGTTCAGCTTTCTGCTGGAGGACAGCTTGGAAGGGTAGATCGCCGCCGCCCCGGATCCTGTCCGGGGCGGCGGCGTGTTATTCTGCCGCTTCGGCATAATCCTCCAGCGGCGGGCAAGTGCAGATCAGGTTGCGATCCCCATGCACGTTGTCGACCCGGTTCACTGGCGGCCAGTACTTATCGACGCGGAAGGCGCCGGGCGGGAAACACCCCTGTTCGCGGGTATAAGGCCGCTCGCCCCATTCCATCACCAGATCCTCGACCGTATGCGGCGCATTCTTGAGCGGGTTGTTCTCGCGCGGCATGTCACCGCTGATTACCGCGTCAATCTCTGCCCGGATGGCCAGCATCGCATCACAAAACCGGTCCAGCTCGGCCTTGGTCTCCGATTCCGTCGGCTCCACCATCAATGTTCCGGCCACCGGCCATGACATCGTTGGCGCGTGGAACCCGCTGTCGATCAACCGCTTGGCAATGTCGTCCACCGTCACCCCGGCGCTTTCTTCAAACGGGCGCACGTCCAGAATACACTCATGCGCGACCCGGCCCGACGGCCCCTTGTACAGGACATCAAAGGCCCCCTCGAGCCGCTTGGCAATGTAGTTGGCATTCAGGATCGCCACCCGCGTCGCCTGGGTCAGCCCGTCACCGCCCATCATCAGGCAATAGGCCCATGAAATCGGCAGCAGCGATGGGGAGCCAAAAGGCGCGGCGGAAACGGCATTGCCCTGTTTGTTGGGATGGCCCGGCAGATGCGGAACCAGATGCGCCTTGACGCCAATTGGTCCCATGCCGGGACCACCGCCGCCATGAGGGATGCAGAATGTCTTGTGCAGATTGAGGTGGCTCACATCCCCGCCCAGATCGCCGGGGCGGCTGATCCCGACCATGGCGTTCATGTTGGCCCCGTCGATATAGACCTGACCGCCATGGGCATGGGTGATCGCGGTGACGTCGGTCACCGTTTCCTCGAACACACCGTGGGTAGAGGGGTAGGTAATCATACATCCGGCCAGATTGTCGGCATGCAGTTCTGCCTTGGCGCGGAAATCGTCCAGATCAATGTCACCGTTGTCTGCCGTCTTTATTACAACGACTTTCCAGCCGACCATCTGTGCCGAGGCCGGATTGGTGCCATGCGCCGACATCGGAATAAGACAGATGTTACGGTGACCCTCGCCGTTGGCCCGGTGGTAACCTGCAATCGACAGCAGACCGGCATATTCCCCCTGCGCGCCGGAATTGGGCTGCATCGAGATCGCGTCATACCCGGTGATGTCACAGAGCTTGGCAGACAGATCGTCAATCATCTCCTTGTAACCCAGCGCCTGATCGGCCGGCACAAAAGGGTGCATCAGCGAAAATTCGCGCCATGACACGGGCATCATTTCAGCGGCTGAGTTCAGCTTCATCGTGCACGACCCAAGCGGGATCATCGCCCGGTCCAAGGCCAGATCACGATCGGCAAGACGGCGCATATAGCGCATCATCTCGGTTTCGGCCCGGTTCATGTGGAATATCGGGTGGGTCAGATAAGACGTCTGCCGCACCAGCTTTTCCGGCATGTGGTAATGGGGGGTGTAGTCCTTGTCGGCTTTCTCGATCCCGAAGGCCCGCCAGACTGCCTCGATGGTCGCAGGCTTGCTGCGCTCATCCAGAGTGATGCCCACCCCGGTCGCACCCACCTTGCGCAGGTTGATGCCTTCATCAACCGCCGATTTCATCACCGCGGCCTGCAAAGGGCCTACCTCGACCGTGATCGTGTCAAAGAACGTGGCGGGGCGTACCTCGAACCCGGCCATCTTCAACCCCTCGGCCAGCCGAACCGTCTTGCGGTGAATGCGCTGCGCGATGGCCTTCAGGCCCTCCGGCCCGTGGAACACCGCATACATCGAGGCCATTACCGCCAGCAAAGCCTGCGCGGTACAAACGTTCGAGGTCGCCTTTTCACGGCGGATATGCTGCTCACGGGTTTGCAGGCTCAACCGGTAGGCCCGGTTGCCATGGGCATCAATCGACACACCGACAATCCGGCCCGGCATCGCGCGCTTGTAGGCATCCTTGCACGCCATATAGGCCGCATGTGGCCCGCCGTAGCCTTCCGGCACGCCAAATCGCTGGGTTGATCCCACGGCAATGTCCGCGCCCATCTCGCCCGGTTCCTTGAGCAGGGTCAGCGCCAGCGGGTCAGCCGACAGGATGCCGATGCCCTTGTGTTCATGCAAAGCCGCGATATGGGCCGTGAAATCATTCACATGGCCATAGGTGCCTGGATACTGGAAAATTGCGCCAAAATACTGGCTTGCTTGCATGGTGTCCGGGTCGCCGACAACAACCTCGATCCCCAGCGGTGCCGCCCGTGTCTTCATCACCGCGATGTTTTGGGGATGGCAATCCTGATCCACAAAAAACGCGCTCTGCTTTGCCTTGGACACCCGCTGTGCCATAGTCATGGCCTCGGCACAGGCGGTTGCCTCATCCAGCAGCGACGCATTGGCAACCTCAAGCCCGGTCAGATCGCTGACCATGGTCTGAAAATTCAACAATGCCTCAAGCCGGCCCTGGCTGATCTCCGGCTGATAGGGGGTATAGGCCGTGTACCACGCAGGGTTCTCCAAAATATTGCGCTGGATCGCCGGCGGCGTCACAGTGCCATGATACCCCTGCCCGATCAGGCTGGTAAGCACCTTGTTCTTGGAAGCGGTGATGCGCATGTGCTCAAGCACTTCACGTTCCGACATCGCCTTGCCGAACTCAAGCGCCCCTTCCATGCGGATGCCCTTTGGCACCGTATCGTCCATCAACGCCGCCAGGGACGGCGCGTCGACAACCTTCAGCATATCCGACATTTCCGCCGGAGAGGGTCCGATGTGCCGGCGGTTGGCGAAATCATAGGGCAAATAGTCGGTGGGCTTGAAGGTCATGTACTGATCCCCTGCTTCATCTTTCCAAATAAACTCCCGCCGGAGGCTCCGACGGGGCGGCCTGTGCTATCCGATGAACTTCTGGTATCCGGCCTCGTCCATGAATTCGTCCATCTGCGACGGATCACTGACCTTCAACTTGAAGAACCACGCCTCCCCCTGGGGATCGTCATTCACCATGCCGGGGTTGTCCGCGAGTGCCGTGTTCACCTCGGTGATTTCGCCGTCCACAGGCGCCAGAATATCGGAGGCCGCCTTGACGCTTTCGATCACGACAACTTCGTCGTCCTTGCTGACCGTTGTGCCTTCTTCAGGCAACTCGACAAATACCACATCGCCCAGTTGTTCGGCGGCGTGGATCGTGATGCCAACCACCATTTCGCCACCCTCTTCGCGCAGCCATTCGTGTTCTTCCGTGAATTTCATGTTTTCTTCCCTGTTGGTTTATCGTTTGAAATTTGCGGCAACAAAGGGCAACTTTGCAACCGTCAGCGGCAACCTCTTGCCACGCACCTCGCCCCAAAGAGCCGTACCCACCGCGCTTGACCCGGCATCGACGTACCCCATCGCAACCGGCCCGCCAACCGTCGGGCCAAAGCCACCGGAGGTCACAGTTCCGATCCGGGTGCCCGCCTCCGCGGCATCA
>CAXBKL010000092.1:0-14561 GCA_963976125.1 uncultured Sulfitobacter sp.
AAGCCTATCGCAACCTCTCCGCCGTGGGGGCGACACCGCTGGCCACCACCGACAATATGAACTTCGGCAATCCCGAAAAGCCAGAGATCATGGGGCAGTTTGTCGGAGCGATCAAAGGCATCGGAGAAGCGGTGTCGGCACTGAACATGCCCATCGTGTCCGGCAACGTGTCACTGTATAATGAAACCGACGGGGTTGCGATCCTGCCCACCCCCACCATCGGCGCGGTGGGGCTGATCACGCATCCAGACCAGATCATCGGGACCGACATCCGCAAAAACCACGTCGCACTGGTCCTTGGAAAAACCACAGGACACCTGGGGCAATCTGCGCTGCTGTCTGTCCATTCCAACAGCTGCGAAGGCGACGCGCCCCCGGTCGATCTGGCCCTTGAAAAGGCCCACGGCGATTTCATCCGCGCCCATCATGCGCACATCTCGGCCTGCACCGATCTGGGCGACGGCGGTCTGGCGCTCGCGGCCTTTGAGCTGGCCGAAACCACCGGGATCGGCATCACGCTCGATGCCTCCGACACGCCGACACTCTTTGGCGAGGACCAGGCGCGCTATCTCATCGCCTGCACGTCCGATCAGGCCGAGACGCTGATAACCGAGGCCGCCCGATCGGGGCTCTCCCTGAGCATTGTTGGAAAATTCGGCGGCCCCGATGTCAGTTTCGGCGGCGCATCCGCCCGCCTCGACGATCTCTCAACCCTCTACCGCACCACTTTCGGGAACACCTTCGCCTGATCTGCAGGTTTCCAAGAGCCCCGCAGCCCGCCGGGAAAGGGCGAAGAGACTTAAGGCCGATGTGCCGCCAACGCGCCCATCAGCCGTGCCTTTTCACCCATATCCTCCGGTTGCGAGATCACCGCGGCCAGGTCTTCCAACGACGCGATGGAGTGGCCCGCGCGAAAGCTGTCGACATGGGGCAGCATCGCACGGATACCGGCAGCCTTGGGGGCGAACCCGTCCCAGCGCAGCAACGGGTTGAGCCAGATCAGCCGCCGCGCGGTCAGATGCAGCCGTTGCATCGCGCGCGCCAGATCGTCGGGTGCATCCCGGTCCAATCCATCCGTAATCAGCAACACCACCGCCCCCTGCCCCATCACCCGCCGGGACCAGTCGCGGTTGAAGCTCTCAAGGCAGGCCCCGATCCGGGTGCCACCCTCCCAATCCTGCGCCTCTGCACCAGCCGCAGCAAGGGCGGCATCCACGTCGCGGGTCGCCAGATGTCGGGTGATATTGGTTAGCCGTGTGCCAAAGGTAAAGGCATGCACCTGCGCCCAGCCCGCACCGCGCGTGTTGCTGACCGCATGCAGGAAATGCAGGATCACCCGCGAATACTGGCTCATCGAACCGGATATATCGCATAGCACCACAAGATTTGGATAGCGCGGCCGGGGCGTTTTGAAGGCTAGGCGGCTCATCTCTCCGCCCTGCCGAAGCGCCCGCCGCAGCGTCCGTGCCGAATCAATACGCCCGCGCGGCGATACCATCGACCGGCGTGATGGCAAGGGTTTGACCGGAAGGGTCAGCCGCGCCAGCATGCGCTTGGCCTGGGCGATCTCGGCAAGGCTCATCTGCTCAAAATCCAAACTGCGCAGCCGCTCGGCGGCGGACATGGTCAGGCTTGCATCAACCTCGATCACCGCGTCTTCGTCAGGCTCTTCCTCTTCATCCTCTCTGGGCGGTGCCTCCGCCCCATCCAAAAGGGCCTCTGCGGCGCGTTTCTCCGCCGCCTGGGCGGGTCGATCCTCCTGCACCCCCCGGATCGCAGGCAGCATCGCCGCCATCATATGTTCAAGGTAGCGCGGATCGCGCCAATAAAGCCGGAATATCTGGGCAAAGACCCTGCGCTGTTCCGGCTTGTTCACGAAACAGGCGTGCAGCGTCCAATAAAAGTCCCGCTTTTCGGCAAATCCGACGGCTTCAACCGCACGAATGGCGTCCAGCACCCGCCCCGGCCCGATTGGCAGTCCGGCGCGCCGCAGGGCGCGGGCGAAATGGGTGATGTTGCCAGCCAGCTTGGGATCATCCGGCAGGTCAAGGGCGGGAAACTCAACCACGACAGGTCGCAAGAGGGGCGACGCCCCCCACCCCCCCCGGAGACACCTGAGCCGGACAGGCCATCATGCCGGCTCCAGCGTTGCCTTGGCCTGATCCAGAATGCGTTTTGCCTCAGACCCATGCAATTTGGCGATGTCGTCCTGATACTTCAGGATTGCGCCAAGCGTATCGGCTATCACCTCGGGGCTCAGGGTGATGACATCCAGCGCCAGCAGGCATTTGGCCCAGTCAATCGTTTCAGCCACCCCCGGCTTCTTGAACAGGTCTTCGGTGCGCAATTGCTGGACAAACGCGACAATCTCGCGGCTGAGGTTCTCCGAGGCTTCAGGCGCGCGGGCGGCGAGGATTTCCATTTCCCGGTCGAAACCGGGATAATCAACCCAATGATACAGGCACCGGCGTTTGAGCGCGTCATGCACCTCGCGGGTGCGGTTGGAAGTCAGGATCACGATCGGCGGCTCAGGCGCCCGAATCGTCCCCAATTCCGGTATCGTGACCTGAAAATCACTGAGCGCCTCGAGCAAGAAAGCCTCGAACGGGGCGTCGGTGCGGTCCAATTCATCAATCAGCAGGATCGGCGCGCCACGTTCATCCGGGCGCATTGCCTCCAGCAGCGGGCGTTCAATCAGAAACTGATCGCTGAACAACTGCGTAGTCAGATCGGTGCTGTTGGCGTCCCCTGCTGCCTCTGCGGTGCGGATCGCGACCATCTGAGCAGGAAAATTCCATTCGTAAACCGCCGAGGAGGCATCAAGCCCCTCATAACACTGCAACCGGATCAGGCGGCGGTTCAGCCCGGTGGCCAATGCCTTGGCGATTTCGGTTTTCCCGACACCCGCCTCCCCTTCCAGAAACAGCGGTCTGCCCAGCCGAAGGCTGAGAAACACCACCGTGCCCAGCGCCCGGTCACTGACATAGCCCTGACTTGCCAGCATGTCCTGCACCGCATCAATACTTGAGATGTCTGTCATGGATGCCGTCCCCCTTGTGACCCAAGGTGCATTTGGGTGGGGCGGGGTCAAGGCGCTTTTGGCGGATATGTCACGCAATCTGCCCGTGCGACCTGCATGATTGACGCGTTTGGGTGGTCCTGACATAGTATTTCTCAATAAATCAGAGGTATGGGACATGTGATCCCGACCCAGAGGCGATGAAATGAGTATGACCCCGAACACTGCTGAACCGGGTGGTGGCATCTGATATGCGCATCACGGCCCTGACCTGCGTCAAGAACGAAGGTCCGTTCCTGGTGGAATGGATTGCCTATCAGCGCCTGATCGGGGTGACGGATTTTCTTTTTTATTCAAACGATTGCACCGATGCCACCGACCGTCTGCTGGACCGGTTGGAGGACCACGGGATTGTCGCCCATCTGCCCAATCCGGCGATGAACCGGAATTACCAGATGCAGGCGCTGAAAAAGGCGCGGCGGCACCCGTTGGTGCGCAATGCCGATTGGGTCTGGATCGCGGATGTGGATGAATTTCTCAACATCCACACCGGGGACCACACGATCCCGGCCCTGATCGGGGCCTGCGGCGACCCCCATGCCATTTCCATCACGTTCCAGTTCTTTGCCAATGACGGGATCGAGGATTTCGAGGACCGCCCCGTCATCGGCCAATTCCTGCGCAGTCACAACCCCGACATCTGGGGGATCGACACCGCGATTGAGGTCAAATCTCTGGTCCGCGGCGATTTCCCGCTTGAGTATTATGGCGCGCACCGGCCTTTCCATGACGAGGACGTGCCACAAGACCAACGCCCTACATGGACCGATGGATCGGGGCGTCCGGTCCCGCATCCGTTCCGCAAACGCGCCAACAAGCGCCGCATCCGCGCCTTCCCGGCGCAGGGTGCGCGCCATTTTGCAACCCTCAACCACTATGCGCTGCGCTCTCTCGACAGCTATCTGGTCAAGAACGACCGCGGCGACGTGAACCGCGAACACCGCGCCTTTGATGACGCCTATTGGCGGGCGCGCAACGATCCTGCCTATCTGGACAACAGCATCCTGCGCCACCTGCCCGCCCTGGAACAGGAAATGGCGCGGCTCAAGGCCCTGCCGGGAATCGCGGCCCTGCATGAAGAAGCAGTGGCACTGCACCGGGCCAAGCGGGATGACCTGCTGGCGCAGGAAAGCTATCAACAGATGCGCGCGCAACTCCGCGCAGCCAGCCCCTATTGCGACGCCGAAGAAAAGCTGCGCGCGGAACTGGCCCTGCAATGACGGATTTCCCCATCATCAGCCTCAGCCTGCCCAAATCCGGCACCACAACCCTTGCGCACGCCCTGCGACATGCCGGCCTCAAGGTGGCGGATTGGAAAATCCGTCGCGGCCAGACCAAGGATGAAAACCTGCAAGGCCAATTGCTCGCCCCGATCCTCTATGAGGATTATTTCGAAACCGGTGATCCGCTCCGGCGTCTTGGGGCGTTTCAGGCCTTCACCGAGATGAATGCCATAAACAACACGATGAGCTTTTGGCCACAGACCGATTCGGGGCTTATCACCGCCATCGAACGTCATCATCCCAAGGCGAAATTCCTGCTGTCGGTGCGCGAACCGCACAGGGTCGCCCAAAGCATGTTGGGATGGAACTCCCTTGGCAGGCGGCGGTTGCCGGAAAACGACGTGCCGGGCTTGCCCCGCCCCTTTGGCACCGACGTGCGCCATCTGACCCGCTGGATCGAAAGCCATTATGCCTTTTGTGCGCGGTGCTTTCGCGGCACGCCCAATTTCCTTGCCTACCGATTGGAAGACCCGCAGGCCCGCGAGAAGATCAGCGTCTTTCTGGGGCTTGATCTGCCGTGGTGGGGCCGGGTGAATGCCAATCCCAAACAAGCGGCTGAAACCACATGAGCGCACGCAGACTGACGCTGGTAATCGGACCCACTGAAAAAGCCAGCGCACGGCTGCGCGGCATTGGCCGGGACAAGGCCGGGTCACTGGAAAAGATGGGCATCTGGATGCCCGAATGGAACCACGTCCGGCTTTATGCCGCCTGTGCCGACCCGCAGGAAATCGGCGTGCTGCGCTACAAACGGGGGATGGACAATCCGCTGGTTCAGCAGACGCTGACACATGAATTCCGCACCCTTCTGGAAAGGGATCTTGAGGAAAACACCGCGCCCCACGTGGTCTTTTGTGCCGCGCAACTGGGCAGCCTGCTGTCACAGAAATCCGAACTCGACCGCCTGCTGGCGCTGTTTGAACCGCATTTCGACCGGATCGACATCGCCGCTTACGTGGACGAACAGGCGCGGCGGCTGACCAGGCACTACATTTATTCGATCATGGAAGGCCGCCGGCAGGATCTTTCCCCGGAACTGGAGCTTGCCCGCAAACGCAGCAGGTGGTGGACCGGTGCGCTGAAATTGCGTGGTGAAAATGTGCCGCACTTCGGCCTTTTCAACGATATTCAGCATCCGCCCTTCTGGCTTGACTACGCCGCCCTGCGCAACACGTGGGAAGGCACCTTTGGTGACGGATCAGTTTCCCTGCGCCCGCTCGATCCTGACCTGCTCAGCTCAGAGCGGGCCGGAGAAGAATTGGCGGCACTTCTTGGATCTGACGCCCGCCTTGGCAAGGTCGACCCGGTCCGGCGGTTCAGCCCCGAACCCGCCGCCTCCCTGACCCGCATCCGCCAATTGAACGATCTGGTGATCCGCTACATGCAAACGCACGAGATCATCTGCCCGCGCGCATTCTGGCAGCAGATGCGCATGAACGTGCGCATTGACGGCCCCCCCATCGCGCCGGGCAGCCTTCACGCCATTTCCAAACGGTTCAGGGCCGACAATGCCGCGCTCATCAGGGAATTCCCCGACCTCAAATCCGCGCTGACCCCGGATGACCCCGTAGAAACCTGGCAAGAGGCCGACCCCAAGATGGGCTACCGCGCCTCGCAATACCTCGCCGCCTTTGGCCATGCGATGCGCAAACATGCCACGCCTTTGGCCGTCAAACACGCCCAGGATGCCAAAGTCGAAGAGGCCTCCGCCCGGTTTACCGCACTCTTGCCACAAAATGCCGCGACCGCCGCCGAAAAGCAGGCAAATTCCCGTCTATTGGCCCGCGTGAAGGTCAATCACCAGATGGTGCTAAGCACTCAATTCAAGCCGCACAACAATTTGGGGGCCGTGAACGAAGAGGCTCTTGCCGCCGCCTTCACCCCGGTGCCACAGCGCATTTTGCCACCCGCCAGCACCGGCAACGTCATTGTCGGCTGTATGAAAAACGAAGCGCCCTATATCGTCGAATGGATTGCCTATCACCGCGCGATGGGGGTCGACAATTTTCTGATCTATACCAATGACTGCACGGACGGCACCGACGAGGTGCTGGGCCGGCTACAGGAAATGGGCCATGTGCACCTGCGCAACAACAACAACTGGAAAGGCAATTCGCCCCAGCAACATGCGCTGAACCAATCCCTGAACGAACCGCTGATCCGAAACGCCGAATGGATCATTCACATCGACGTGGACGAATTCATCAACGTGCGTTGTGGCAATGGCACATTGGACGATTTCTTTGCCCATGTGCCCGATGCCACCAATGTTGCGATGACATGGCGGCTTTTTGGGCACAACGGGGTGACAAGGCTCAGCGATGAGTTTGTCATCAACCAATTTGACGCCTGCGCGCCGAAATACTGTCCCAAGCCGCATACGGTGTGGGGGTTCAAGACGATGTTCCGCAACATCGGCGCCTATGCCAAGATTTCCTGCCACCGCCCCAACAAGCTGGCCCCGGAATTCGAGCGCAAGGTGAAATGGGTCAACGGGTCAGGTCAGGACATGACCGGGGACGCCGCCCACAACGGCTGGCGATCCTCCAAGAAAAACATCGGCTACGATCTGTTGCAGCTCAACCACTACGCCCTGCGCAGCGCGGACTCCTTTCTCATCAAACGCCAGCGGGGCCGCGCCCTGCACGTGGACCGTTCGATCGGGATCAACTACTGGATTCGCATGGATTGGTCCGATTTCCGCGACATCACCATCAAACGCAACCTGCCCCGCCTGCGAGCGGAATATGGGCGGCTGATGCAGGACTCCGCGTTGAAAAAAGCCCATCAGGCGGGGCTCGACTGGCACCGGGCCAAGGCCGAAGAGCTGCACGCGATGCCCGAATTCCGGGATCTGTATCAACAGGCCCTTGAGGTGAAACTGAACGAAACAGAACGCGTGGCCTATGCGCTCTCACTGGATATGGAGAACTGACATGGTAGGCACCCCAACCGAACAGATCGACCCGGAGGCGGCCCAATTCGTCAAATGTCGCGGCATGCTTTTTCCAAAGCACAAGGACATCATCCAGGGCCGGCTGCGCCGGCTGCTGCGCACGCAGGGGTATGAAAAGAAGGAAACCGAATGTGCCCTGCGCACCGTGCGCGAAGGCGATACGGTCATCGAACTGGGGGCCGGCATCGGCTATATGTCCACCCTTGTGGCGTCCAAGCGCAAGATCAAATCCGTCCATGCCTTTGAGGCCAACCCCCTGCTGATCCCCTACATTCAGAAAGTCCATGCCGCCAACGGCCTGACCAACGCCCATGTTGTTCACGGCATCCTTGGCCCGCGCAAGGGAACCGCCGACTTTTATGTCCGCGGCAACCTGCTGGCGTCGTCCCTGTCGCTGATGCCGGACGAAGCCGATCGACCCGGCACAAAGGTACCGGTGCACAACGCCAAACAGGTGTTTCGGGACATAAAGCCCAACGTGTTGATCTGTGACATCGAAGGGGCCGAGGCCGATCTGATCCCGCACCTTGATCTGTCGAATCTGCGCGCCGCCATCATCGAAATGCACCCCCAATGGATCGGCACCTCCGGCGTGAACAAGATATTCCAGTGTTTTATGGACGCCGGCCTCGCCTATTATCATCGCGGCTCGATGAACAAGGTCGTGACCTTCCGCGACAGATGGTAACCCCGTGACCCACATCGCCCTTTTGTGTGTCCGAAACGAAGGCGCTTTCCTGCTCGAATGGCTCGCGCATCACCGGGCCGTGGGCTTTGACAATTTTGTCGTCTTTTCCAACACCTGTGACGATGGCACCGATGCGATGCTGGATCATTTGCAGGATCTGGGCCTTGTCCATCACATCCGCAACGATGGCCCCTATGACAAACGCGGCATTCAGTTCACCGCACTCAAGGCCGCCGCCAAACTTGACGTGGTCAAGGGCGCGACTTGGATACTGCCGCTGGACGTCGATGAATTTGTGAATATCCATGCGGGCGATCACACACTTGACGCTCTGCACACCGCCCTGCCCGACGCGACTGCGATCACCCTGACCTGGCGGCTCTTCGGCTCTGCGGGGCGGTTGCGCTATGAGGACACGCCGCTGCTGGACAGCTTCACCAGATGCGCCCCGAAAATAATGCACTGGTCCTGGCGCGCCGCAATGTTCAAGACGCTCTACCGCAACGACGGCACCTATACCAAACCCGGCGTGCACCGGCCCCGTGACCCGGACCGGGAAAAACTGCAACGGGCGCGTTGGTTCGATGGCGCCGGTCGGGAGTTGACGGAGCGCTTCAAGACCCAGCGCATTTTTTCCGATTACGGGCAGGACAATTACGGTTTGGTTCAACTCAACCACTATCCTCTGGGGTCACTGGAAAGCTACCTGCTCAAGGCCGACCGGGGCCGTGCGGTGCATGGCACTGACATGCTGGGCATGGATTATTGGGTTGAACGTAATTTCAACACCGACACCGACACCAGCATTCAGGCCCTGGCCCCGACCCGCCGGGCGCAACTGGATCACCTGATGTCCGACGCCATCCTTGCGGAATTGCACCAAAAGGCCGTCGCATGGCGCAAGGTCCGCTTCGACACCCTGATGAAACTTGACCCTTTCCGCGCTTTGTTTGGCCGCCTGTTAATGACACCGCCGTCGCAGCCGCTCGACCGGGCTGCTGCCCAATTCCTGCTGCACCATGCCCATCTTGCCCACCAATCGGACCCGCAATAGCCCCGATTCCCCACGCATTTTCCTAACTTTCGCCGCATTACGCCGCTATTTCCTTACCCAAGCGCGCCGCCATAAGGTGCATTTGACGTTTTGAGGACGTGGCAATGACAGACGAGACGCACACATTAAAGTCGTCCCTTACGGGTCTGTCCAAGCGGGCCTGGGCAGGTGCGGTTGCGGACATCGTGGATCAGGACGGCTATTTTGAACCGCTCGGCAGGCGACATTTTGCGGCCTTTGTCGAAAAAGGCACCACCCTGCTTGTCAGCTTTGAAACACTGCAAGGCATTCAGGCCCTATCCGATCTTGCCCAACCGCTGGGCTGGGATCTGGTCCGTGAACAGGGTTGGTCTCATCTGTGCCTGGGCAGTGACGGCGACACATGGTTCCGCGATCCGGCCGTTTATGGCTATTTCGACCGCCTGATCGACGACGGTTTTTTTGACGAATTCGACAGGGTGCTGTTTTACGGCGCCGGCCCCTGCGCCTATGCGGCCGCGGCGTTTTCGGTTGCGGCCCCCGGTGCTCGGGTGGTCGCCATTCAACCACAGGCAACCCTTGATCCGCGAGTGACCGAATGGGACAGCCGGTTCACCGACATGCGGATTGTCGATTTCACCTCCCGCTATGGCTATGCGCCCGACATGCTGGACGCAGCAGAGCAGGCCTATGTGCTCTATGATCCGCGCGAACAGCTTGATGCAATGCACGCGGCACTTTTTACCCGCGCCAATGTGACCAAACTCCGGATGCGTTTCATGGGGGATGCCTTGCAAACCGATCTTCTGGATATGGATCAATGGAGCAATCTGCTTGTCGCGGCGGCACAGGACACACTGAGCGAGCTGCACTTTGCCCGGATGTACCGCGAACGGCGCGACCACCGGTCCTACCTGCGCAACCTGTTGACGGCGCTGGAACGCGAGGAACGGACATTTCTTGCTGCGGCCCTGTGCCGCAATGTCACCAGCCGGATGCGCGCGCGCATGTTCGCGGCCCGGCTTGGCCGTCTCGAAGCGAAACTGAACGGTGAAACCGACGCAGGCGGCGGCTCCGCAGGCACTCAGGGCACCAAAGGCACCGTCTGAAGCATCGCCGCTGACACTTCGGCGGCCAACGCTTGCCCTCGTTCTGACCCGTGGCCACCTGCGTCGGGGAATTCAGGGCCAATCCAAACACTATAGCATCTGGCCCATATCGCGCCGCTGTGATAGCGCAGCATCATGACACAAAGCATCACGATCCGCCGCCCCGACGACTGGCATTTGCACCTGCGCGATGGCGAAATGCTGCGCGCCGTGCTGCCCTATTCCGCCGCGCATTTTGCCCGCGCCATCATCATGCCCAACCTCGTGCCACCCGTGGTCACGGCCGCCGATGCCGCCGCCTATCGCGACCGCATTATGGCCGCCCTGCCCGACGGCATGGAATTCGCCCCGCTGATGACCCTTTACCTGACCGAAGACACCGACCCCGACGATGTTGCCGCCGCCCATGCGTCGGGCCTTGTGCACGCTGTCAAACTCTACCCTGCGGGGGCCACCACCAATTCCGCCAGCGGCGTGGCCGATTTTGACAAGGTCACCGGCGTGTTGGAGAAAATGGCCGAAATCGGCTTGCCGCTTTGCACCCACGGCGAAGTCACCGATTCAAATGTGGACATCTTCGACCGGGAAGCAGTCTTTATCGACCGTGTCCTGCACCCGATCCGCACCCGCCATCCCCGACTGCGCGTGGTCATGGAGCATATCACGACATCCGACGCCGTGGACTATGTTACCTCTTCAACCGGTGATCTGGCCGCCACAATCACCACCCATCACCTGGTGATAAACCGCAATCATATCCTCGCCGGCGGGATCAGGCCGCATTACTATTGCCTGCCCGTCGCCAAACGCGAAACCCACCGCCTTGCCCTGCGCGCCGCCGCCACCTCCGGTGACGCGCGGTTCTTCCTTGGCACCGACAGCGCGCCGCACACCGATACAAACAAGCTGCTGCCCTGTGGCTGCGCGGGCTGTTTCACCGCCCCCAACACCCTGTCGATCCTGGCGGAAGTGTTTGAACAGGAGGGCGCGCTGGACACGCTTGAGGCCTTCACCTCGATCAACGGCCCGACCTTTTACGGCCTGCCTGTCAGCGATGCCAGGATGACCCTGACCCGCATAGCGCCGAACTATCCCGAACACATCGACACAGCAGACGGCCCGGTCACCGTTTTCAACCCCGACATGCACCTGAACTGGTCCGTCACCTAGACCAAATTTCTTCAAAGAAATTTGCCAATATTTTTTGAAAAGTCCTGCCCCCAAAGGAGCCGCCCCATGATCCCGACAAGCTATCCTTCCCGGCAGGAAATGGCCCGCCTCACCGCACGCATGCTGCTTGAAATCGAAGCGGTGCATTTCAACGCCGACACCCCCTTTACCCTGGCGTCCGGCTTGCCCAGCCCGACCTATATCGACTGCCGCAAACTGATCTCTTATCCCCGCATCCGATCCACCCTGATGGATTTCCTGACCGTGACCGTGATGCGCAACGCGGGGTTCGAGGCATTTGACAATGTCGCGGGCGGCGAAACCGCTGGCATCCCTTTCGGCGCGCTGGTGGCCGAACGTATGGGCCTGCCCATGACCTATGTGCGCAAGAAGCCCAAGGGGTATGGCCGCAACGCCCGAATCGAAGGGGTCATGACCGAGGGTCAGCGCGTCTTGCTGGTCGAAGATCTCACCACCGACGGCGGATCCAAGCTCAGCTTTGTGGACGCGATCCGCGAAACCGGGGCGACCTGCGCCCATACGGCTGTGATCTTCTACTACGGCATTTTCCCGCAAACCGAAAAAACGCTGGGCGATCATGGGGTCACGCTGCATTCCTTGTGCACCTGGTGGGATGTGCTGGCCGAAGCCAAGGCACAAGATGCCTTTTCCTCCGACACCCTGCGCGAGGTCGAGGCCTTCCTGAACGCCCCGACAGAATGGCAGGACGCACGCAAGGGCTGATCCGCGCCTCCACATCATATTGACGTTTGCCTCTGAAATGGGGCAAGATATGCCATGTTTCGGGCCATCCACAGCTTATCCCCAGAAACATACAATTTGCCCCGCGCGCGCCTGCCCTTTATCACTGCGATCGGGAACCATCGGGTGAAAACATGAACGAGATCACGTCGCTGAACGCGAACAACATTGCTGTGCAGGCACCGGAAACGATGCCCCATTCCATCGAAGCCGAACAACAGCTTCTCGGCGCGATCCTGACCAACAACGATGTCTACGACCGGGTCGCCTCTATCATCGGGCCAAAGCATTTCTACGATCCCGTACATGCACGCATCTTTGACATCGCCGCCTCCCGCATAGCCAAGAACAACCTCGCCTCACCCGTGACCCTCAAGGCGTTCATGGAGGACGACGAGGGGTTGAAGGAGCTTGGCGGTCCTGCCTATCTTGCCCGTCTGGCCGGGGCGGCGATCAGCGCATTTGCGGTGCGCGACTATGCCCAGATGATCTATGATCTGGCGGTGCGCCGCGACCTGATCCAGCTGGGCCGCGATATATCGGCCAAGGCGGCCAAGGTCGATGTCGCCTCCGAACCGCGCGAACAGATCGTCGAGGCCGAACAGCAGCTGTATCAGCTGGCCGAACAGGGTCAGGTCGAAAGCGGTTTCCAGAGTTTTCTCAAGGCGGTCACCGACGCGGTGAACGTCGCCAATGCCGCCTATCAACGTGACGGCGGGCTTTCCGGTGTCTCCACCGGCCTGATCGACATGGACAAGAAGCTGGGAGGCCTGCACCGCTCGGATCTGTTGATCCTTGCGGGGCGGCCGTCGATGGGCAAGACATCGCTCGCCACCAACATCGCCTTTAACGTCGCCAAGGCCTATAAACGCGGGCTGACCCACGATGGCACCGAAGGGGCGGTGGATGGCGGCGTTGTGGGCTTCTATTCGCTGGAAATGAGCGCCGAACAGCTTGCCGCGCGCATCCTGTCTGAAGCCGCCGAAATCCCGTCCCAGCAAATCCGCTCCGGCGACATGTCCGAAACGGAATTCCGCCGCTTTGTCGATGCCGCAAAGGCGTTGGAAGCCTGCCCGCTGTTCATTGACGACACCCCCGCCCTGCCAATCAGCCAGCTTGCCGCCCGTGCCCGCCGTCTCAAGCGGACACATGGGCTGGACGTTCTGATCGTGGACTACCTGCAACTGGTGCGTGGCACCGGCAAGAACGAAAACCGGGTCAACGAAATTTCCGAAATCACCATGGGCCTCAAGGCCATCGCCAAGGAACTCGATATTCCGGTGATTGCCCTGTCACAGCTTTCCCGTCAGGTGGAAAACCGCGAGGACAAACGACCGCAGTTGAGCGACCTGCGCGAATCCGGCTCAATTGAGCAAGATGCCGATGTGGTGATGTTCGTGTTCCGCGAGGAATATTACAAGGAACGCGAAAAGCCCGGCGATCACGATCTCGAAGCGATGGCCCGCTGGCAGGAAGAGATGGAGCGCCTTCATGGCCGCGCCGAAGTGGTCATCGGCAAACAACGTCACGGCCCCATTGGCACGGTTGATCTCAGCTTTGAAGGCCGGTTCACCCGTTTCGGCAATCTTGTCAAACCCTGGCAGCAAGATCAGGATCAGGAATTCTGATACGGCGGCGCGATCTCTTGTTCGGGGCCGCCGCCCTGACCACGATGCCAAAGGCGCATGCCATGACCCCCCGAAATCTCTATGTCCCACCCGAAGAAGACCCCCACGCACAGACCTTCATGATGTGGCCGGCGAGCCGCCGGGTATATCCCGACCGTGCTTTTCTGGACATGCTGCAACGGACAATCGCCGACATTGCCAACGCCATTGCGGCGTTTGAACCTGTGATCCTGTTGGCCGATCAGACAGAGCACGCAAAGGCCCGCAAACTCCTGCGCGGGAACATCACCCTTTGGGATATTCCCACCGAAGACCTCTGGGCACGGGACGCGGGGCCGCTTTTTGCGTATCGGGGCGATGATCTTGTCATCACCCATATCCAGTTCAACGGCTGGGGCAAGAAACAAGTCCATCGCCATGATGGCAAAATCGCCGCCCGCGTGGCCGAGCGTCTTGGCATGCCTTTGATCCCCAGTGGTCTGCACGGCGAGGCAGGCGGGGTTGAACATGATGGCCACGGCCTGTTGATGGCCCATGAAAGCTCCTGGGTAAATCCCAATCGCAACGCCGGCCAGTCTCGTGCAGAGATCGAAGAACGCCTTCTACAAGCTTATGGAGCAAGCAGAATGATCTGGACCAGGGGGGTCTACGGCGAAGACATCACCGATTACCACATCGACAGCCTTGCCCGGTTCACAGGGCCGGGCCGGGTGTTGATCACTCTTCCCGACACCCCGGACATGACGGACCCGTTTCACGTCGCTGCACTGGATACCCATGACGTGCTGCAAGCGGCGGGATTGGAGATCGACGTGATCCCCGAACCCGAAGAACGCCGTGTCCACAGCTTTGA
>CAXBKL010000093.1:0-14559 GCA_963976125.1 uncultured Sulfitobacter sp.
GTGGCGGGTCTATTCACTCTTTGGCGCGAACGCCTTCAACGTCGCGCCCACTAGTTCCTGCGAAAACGGGATTGGCAATGGCTCCTGCCCCAGACGCGCCCGATAGACCGGCAGGCTTTCGGTGACCCGCATGATATAGTTCCGCGTCTCCCGGAAAGGCACCATTTCCACCCAATCAACAATGTCGATCCGCCCGGTGCGCGGGTCGCCGTATTCCCTTATCCATTTGGGCGGACGTGTCGGACCTGCGTTGTAGGCGGCGGACATCATCACGACGTTCCCGTCAAATCGTTCTGCCATCTGGGACAGGTAGTGTGCCCCCAGCCGGGCATTGTAATCCGGATCGGAGGTCAGTCGGCCAACGCTATGTAATGACAAAAGCCCAAGGTCGCTGGCCACATCACGCGCCGTGCCGGGCATCACCTGCATCAGACCCCGCGCGCCGACCGGGCTTTGAACCACCGGGTCAAATTCGCTTTCCCGTCGTGCAATGGCCAGCGTCATTTCCGGGGCCATTGGCAAATCCATTTCGATCATCGGGTGGAGCGCGTAATAGGGGGCTGCGATGGTCAGTCCGCGCTGCGCCGCACGCTTGCCGATCATCACCGCCAGGTGCGGCTGCCCCACATCAATTGCCGCCTGTCCCAAAAGCGCTATATCATCCGCGATCAGCTGTTCTGCCAGAAGAGACCAGAACCGCACGGCCAGCTTCAATTCGCCGGACGCCTGCAACAACAGACCTGCCTCAAACAGCGGATCACGGGCCAGCGGACTGCTACGCCAATCAGTCTGCGGTTTTTGCCCTTTCAGGGCGGCATCAAAGGGCAGGTTGGCCTTTTCAGCGGCAAGTAATCCATAAAAGGACGTCTGGTATTTCGCCCCCTCCCCATAGGCCACGGAAGCACCTTCGGAATTGCCCATCGCCTCAAGCGCGCGACCCTTCCAATACCCTGCCCGCCCCTGCGAGATGGGCGACTGCACGGCAGTGTCATGGTTCAGAAAATGCCGATAGGCGACAGCGGGTTTCTTCAGAAATCGAAGGGCAATGTATCCCGACAGCCATTCCAGATCGGCATATTGCGACCCCTCGGTCAGGAAATGCTGCGATGCCATCCGATAGGCGCGTTCGGGATCACCCGACCGCATTTCCCCACGGGCCAGCGCACGGCGGCGGTTGGCCCAACTTTCTGGCCGCCCCAATGCCTCGGCGCTGGTCGAGGTAGCCAGCAGCAGGTCCTTGGCATCGTCCACAAACCCCTTGCGGATGCGCCATTCGAATCTGTCGCGTGTCAGGCCCGGATGGGTGCCAAACTTGTTGGGCAAGGCGTTAATCATCCGATTCACATCGCCTTCACGCTGCTGCAACGCCATGCGCGTTTCCGCCAGCGCGACCAGTTCGGCATCCACCAGATCGAACATCTGGCGCGCCTCCGTGTGTTTGCGTTGCCACAGCATTGCATCAAGCCGCGCGGCATGGTGGGACCGCAGGAGCAGCTCGTATTCGGCCAGAAAAAGCGCCTGCGATGTCGCGTTCATCGGCATCGTGCGCCAGGCACGCACAACGCGGGCCTGCGCTGCGGCCTGCTGACCCGCCCGGATCAGTGCTGCGGCATGGGCCAGCACACCGCCTGGTGTTTGCGGCCCCACCTCAGCAAAGAATGACAAAAGCACCTCGTCGCCTTGATCCAGTATCGCCTCCTCCGACTTCCGCCTCAGGAGCCGCTCCCCCGGCCAGTCGGGTCGCCGGTCAAGAAAGGCGCGAACATCCTTGTAATTACCCAATCCCGCCCTGAGCCGATGCCATTCGATGACATCAGCAGCGACAGGCCCGTCCTTGGCGGCAATTCTGGCTGCGGCATCCCAGTTTTCGGCACGCACTGCATCCATCGCCCACCCCAAAGGACGCGGCCGCTCTGCGGAGGCTGGCAATGCAAGTGCAAAAACCAGCAATAGGGCCGTCAGAATCCGTGACATTGCTTGCATTTCCCATCAGTCAGAGGCTAGAGCCTTGCAACATATGGTGATCGCGCGCGAGTGCAAATGACTACGCGGGGCATCGCCAGTCACCCGTCCGGCATTCCGCCAGACCAGCACATAAGGAGCGTGCACATGTTTAAAGGTTCTTTGCCTGCCCTCGTCACGCCGTTTCGCAACGGCGAGCTGGATCTGGAGACGTTGAAAAAACTCGTGGAGTGGCACATCGGCGAGGGGTCAAACGGATTTGTCCCGGTGGGAACAACGGGCGAATCCCCAACCCTGACGCATCGGGAACATGAACAGGTTGTCGAAGAAGTCGTGAAGGCCACCGCAGGGCGCGTACCGGTGATTGCCGGTGCAGGGTCCAACAACACGGTTGAGAGTATCCGTCTGGCGCGTCATGCTGAAAAGGTTGGTGCGGCTGCGATCCTTGTCGTCACGCCCTATTACAACAAACCGACGCAGCGGGGGCTGGTCGCGCATTTCACGGCCTTGCACGACTGTTGTGAGCTGCCGATCATCATCTATAATATCCCACCCCGTTCGGTGGTGGATATGTCCCCGGAGACCATGGGAGAATTGGCGAAACTACCCCGCATTGTCGGGGTCAAGGATGCCACCGGCGATCTGGCGCGGGTCAGCGATCAGCGCATGACTTGTGGTCCTGAGTTCTGCCAACTGTCGGGCGAGGATGCCACTGCGCATGGGTTCAACGCGCAAGGCGGGGTCGGCTGTATTTCGGTCACCGCCAATGTGGCACCCAACCTGTTGAGCCGGATGCAGGCGGCCTGTGCTGCGGGTGACTATGCCGCAGCGCTTGAGATTCAGGATCGCCTGATGCCGCTGCACAAGGCGATCTTTACCGAACCTGGTCTGGTGGGGGTCAAATACGCGATGTCACGGCTTGGCCTGTGCGCGGACGAGGTTCGGCTGCCGTTGACCGGTTTGACGGACGGGACAAAAGCGCTGGTGGATGACGGGCTGCGCCACGCGGGCTTGCTGAACTGAACCGCTCCTTTTGGGCTTGATGTAGGGTGGGGTTTGACCCCACCCTATGCGAAACCCCAAAACCCGGAGTCTCCCATGAACATCCTGCCCACAATCGCCGAAAGCAAAGACGAGCTTGAGGCGCTGTTTCGTGACTTCCACGCCCATCCCGAGATCGGCTTTACCGAGGTCCGCACAAGCAGGATCGTTGCCGAAAAGCTGCGTGAATTTGGTGCGGATGAGGTGCACACTGGGTTGGGTAAGACCGGGGTTGTGGCGTTGATCCACGGCAAGGGACAAGGCAACCGCCGGGTTGGCCTGCGCGCGGATATGGATGCGCTGCCCATTCATGAGGCGACCGGGCTCGACTATGCCTCGACCACGCCCGGTGTGATGCACGCCTGTGGTCACGACAGCCATACAACGATGCTGTTGGGTGCGGCCAAGCATCTGGCGGCCACGCGGGATTTTGACGGCACGGCCGTGATCGTTTTTCAACCCGCCGAAGAAGGGTTGGGCGGTGCGCGCCAGATGCTTGAAGACGGTTTGTTCGACCTGTTCCCCTGCGACGAGATTTTCGGCATGCACAACCGGCCAAACGGCCAGCCGGGCAAGGTGGGCATTTGCAAGGGGCAGGCGATGGCGGGTGCTGCGTTCTTTGACATTCACATCAAGGGCAAGGGCAGCCACGCCGCCCGCCCCAACGAATCGCGCGATGCGCTGATCGTGGCCGCATCGCTTGCCAGCGAGACCCAGACCATCCTCAGCCGAAACATCCCGGCAGAAGAGGTGCTGGTCATGTCGATCACACAATTACACGCGGGGGCCGCCTATAACGTGGTGCCGGAGACAGCAACGCTTGCCGGGACCATCCGGTATTTCAAGGACGAGATGTACGAACTTGCCGCGAAGCGCCTGCGACGGATTTGTGACGGATATGCATTGTCCCACGATGTTGAGGTGACCCTCGACCTGCGCAACGTCTTTGACGTGTTGATCAATGATGATGAATTGTCTGATGTTTATATGCAGGCAGCGGGCGACATCGTGGGCCCGGAAAACTGCGACCCGCATACACCTCCGGTCACGGGATCCGAGGATTTTGCAGATATGCTGCGGGTGGTTCCGGGCGCCTATTGCACCGTTGGACATGCAGGGACGATGCCGCTTCATAACCCTGAATTTACGCTGGATATGTCGATCTTGCCCGTCGGCGCGTCGATCATGGCGCGGGTTGTGGAAAAACGTCTGCCGCTGGCATCCTGAGGCGCCCCGCGTCGAGCCCGAGGCAGGGGGCGATTACCGCTTGCCGTAGTATAGTCCCACCACATGCTCCGCCTGGGCAAAAAACAGCCAGCGCGCCACCAGTACACCCGCCACATGCGCGAGAACTGCAACAAGTGCGATCAGATGGTGGAAGGGCATCAAAAGCAGGGCAACGGGCAGGACGCTCATCAGCCCCAAGGAAATGATCCGCAATTTCGAGGCGTGTTTACGCCCGATGACGTGAACGAACTCCCGCAACAGGTAGTTGGTGCCGGTATGGGGTGGCTCAAACGCACGGACGTCGCCGATGCCGCCCAATTGCGTGGCCGTGGCCATGTTTGTGCCGCTTTCCGCAAGCCGTTTGTCGCCAAGCATCCATGTGGCGGCCTGCACGGCACCTGCAATCACGATCAATAACACGGCCACCGTGACCTGCCCCGCCAGAAGTGCGCCACCGGCGATGGACAGCGACAGGAAATTCACCGGCGTCAGCGACATGTTCCAGCGCGGCACCGTCTTGAGCTGTGCGTAGATCATCGAGGTGGTGAACACCGTGGCCAGCGAAAAGACCGCGCCCAGCAGTCCCAGAAGCGTCCAGCGTTGGTCCAGAAACACAAGTCCCGCACCATAGATGGCCATCAGAACAAGCGCGATCACCGCGCACCACCCCTCACGGCTGAGCCAGCTTGAACGCCACTGCGTGAACGCCTTGAGGGCGCGTTCGGGGTGGCCAAGGTGAAAGGTAGACGAGATCAGGCCGCCAACCGCCAACAGGTAAGCGATGGCAAAAAAGGCAAACGCCACCCAGCCAGTGACCGCAGGCAGGCCAATGCCGAGCCAGACCAGAAGGCCAAAACCCAGACCCGAAAAGACGGAAAAGAAAATAACGGAAGGAGCGGGATGCATCAGAGTTTCTCCAGCGCTTTGTCGAGCCAGCCAAGGAACCCCTTGGGTTCGTCGATCACAGGAACAAGGAAGGGCGCCAGAACATCAAATTCAGGCAACGCATCCTTGGGTCGGGGCGGCAGGTATTTGTTCACTGGTTTGGTACCCTGTTCAGGCATCAGGTCAACACCACCACGTTCCGCGACCAACTGGCTGACGTCGCTGTCCGGATCGCCGAGATCGCCGAAATGACGCGCGCCAGCGGGGCAGGTGCGCACACAGGCCGGTACCCGGTCCACTTCGGGCAGGTTTTCATTGTAAATACGGTCTACGCAGAGGGTGCATTTTTTCATCACCTTCTCTTCCTGATCCATCTCGCGTGCGCCATAGGGGCAGGCCCAGGCGCACAGGCCACAGCCGATGCAGTCGCTTTCGTTGACCAGCACGATGCCGTCTTCAACACGTTTGTAGCTGGCTCCGGTCGGACAGACGGTCACGCAGGGCGCGTCTTCGCAATGGAGGCAGGATTTGGGGAAGTGAACGAGTTGTGCCGCGCCCTGCGCGGGCTGGACTTCGTAAGAATGCACACGGTTCAGGAAGGTGCCGGAAGGGTCGGCACCATAGGCGTCCTGATCTGACAGCGGCGCGCCGTAATTTTCGGTGTTCCAGCCTTTGCAGGAGATCACGCAGGCATGACAGCCCACGCAGGTGTCCAGGTCGATGACAAGGCCGAGCTTTTTGTCGGTTGATTGTGGAAGGGTCGTCATATGTGGCGCTCCTTGCGACGGGCGGACCGGGGCCAGCCCCGGACCCCGGGATATTTGGAGGCAAAAAGAAAGACGGTCATTTGCCCACCTTCCATGCCAGTTTCTCAGGCCCCTGACCAACAGGTGATTTGAGGGGCGGATATTCGGGGCGGGATTCCTTGGGTGTGTCGGCTTTTTCCATGCGCACCTTGAGGTCGAACCACGCCGCCTGTCCGGTGATTGGATCGGAATTGGCCCAGCGCAGCCCGTCCCCCTTTGGCGGAAGGAGTTCGTGAATCAAATGGTTCAGCAGGAAACCCCTGGTGGCCTCGGGCGCGTCGGGGTCCAGCGCCCAGGTGCCTTTGCGTTTGCCAATGGCGTTCCACGTCCAGATGGTATTTTCGTTCAGCGCAGCCATCTCCATCACTGGCACGGTGATTTCGCCGTGGGGTGAAGTGACCCGCGCCCAATCGCCGTCCTGAAGGCCATTTTCGCGCATCAGCCTGGTCGGCACATACAGTGGATTGTGTCCGTGCAACTGGCGCAGCCAGGCGTTTTGCGATCCCCAGGAGTGGTACATCGCCATTGGCCGTTGGGTCAGGGCGGTGATGGTATAGCCGTCGTTGCCCTGTTGATCTGTCTCGTACCAGATCGGCAGGGGCGACATCGTGTCCTTGATCCGCTGGCGCAGGTGGTCGGGCGGTTGGCGGTCGCCCTGACCCTCGGCGGCAAGCTGGAATTTGCGCATCGGTTCGACGTAGAGCGAGAAAAGGTAGGGTTGCGGGCTGTCGAACAGCCCGATCTTGACCGCCCAATCCTGATAGGCCCGGTTCCACGGTTTGTAATAATTCGCGCCATCCGGGATATGTTCGACAAAGAACCCGCCGTTTTTGATATAGCTGTCCAACTGCCCCTGATTGACGCTGCCCCGGCCGTTTTGCACACCCTTTTCGCCCATCCGCCAACCCGCCAAAGGCCCGATGCCGGGACGGCGTTCGTGATTGACGATGTAATCCGCGTAATCGGCGAATTTCTGACTGCCATCCTCGTTGGTGAACCCCGGCAGGCCCAGACGCGCGCCAAGATCGCACAGTGCCGATTGAAAGCCTTTGACGTTGCGGTCCGGTTCGACCACGGGCCAGCGGATCGCATCTGCTGCTGCGTCAGCCTCGCAGATCGGGCGGTCCAACAGCGAAATGCAGTCGTGGCGTTCAAGATAGGTGGTGTCCGGCAGGATCAGGTCGGAATAGGCGACCATCTCTGATGAATAGGCATCCGAGTAGATGATATGCGGGATGACGTAGTCGCCGTTCTCATCCTTGTCCGTCAGCATCTCCATCACGCCGCCGGTGTTCATCGAAGAATTCCACGACATGTTGGCCATATACATGAACAGCGTGTCGATCTTGTAGGGATCACCCGCATGGGCATTGGAAATCACCATATGCATCAGCCCGTGAGCCGACATCGGATTTTCCCAGGTAAATGCCTTGTCGATGCGCGCAGGCGTGCCGTCCTCCTTGAGCGCCAGATCGTCGGGTCCGTGCACGAAACCCAGGTGCGGCCCGTTCAGGGCGCCGCCGGGTGTCATGCCGGTATGGGGCTTGGGATGGGCGGTTGCGGGCTTCGGGTAGGGCGGTTTGAACCGGAAGCCGCCGGGGACTTCGACGGTGCCGAGCAGGATTTGCAGGGTGTGCAACGCGCGGCAGGTTTGAAAGCCGTTGGCATGGGCCGAAATCCCGCGCATGGAATGGAATGACACCGGGCGGCCCGTCATCGTCTTGTGTGTCTCGCCCCGGAAATCGGTCCATTCGTGATCCAGCTCGAACGCTTCTTCAAAGGCCACCCGCGCCAGTTCGGCCGCGATAGCGCGGATCCGGGGTGCGGGAATGCCGCAACGCTCTGCGACGGCCTCGGGGGCATATTCATCGCTCAGGTACATATCCGCCATCCGGTGAAACACCGGGCGATGACTCACACCCTTGGCGCGGTGCGTGGCAGAGAGATCTGGTTTCACGCCGGGCTGATCGTAGGGCGTCAGCTTGCCGGTGGTACGGTCGATAACCAGTTGTTTTCCGTTCTCGTCGCGCAGATATAGCCCGTATTCGGGCGACTTTGCATCACCGTTCAGCAAAACCGGGGCATCGGTGTATTGCGCCAGATACTTCAGGTCGATTTTGCCCGCCTTCATCAGGCAATGCACCATCGACAGGATAAACAGCCCATCGGTGCCCGGCGTGATGCCGACCCAATCGTCAGCAACGGCGTTGTACCCGGTGCGAATGGGGTTTACCCCGATCACCCGTGCGCCGCGCGCCTTTATCTTGCCGATCCCCATCTTGATGGGGTTGCTGTCATGGTCTTCGGCAACACCAAAAAGCATAAACAGCTTGGTATGGTCCCAATCGGGCTGGCCAAATTCCCAGAACGCCCCGCCCATCGTATAGATGCCCGCCGCCGCCATGTTGACAGAGCAAAAGCCACCATGCGCGGCGTAATTCGGTGTGCCGAACCCCTGCGCCCAAAAAGACGTGAAGGACTGCGACTGATCCCGGCCGGTAAAGAACGCCAGTTTTTCGGGATTGTTTTCGCGGATGGGCTCTAGCCAGCCGCAAGCGATGTCATAGGCTTCGTTCCAGCTGATTTCCTCAAACTCACCGGATCCGCGTGGGCCGACCCGTTTTAACGGTGCTTTCAACCGCGAGGGCGCGTTGTGCTGCATGATGCCGGCCGACCCCTTGGCACATAGAACGCCCTTGTTCACAGGATGGTCGCGGTTACCTTCGATATAGGCGACCTTGCCGTCCTTCATATGCACGTTGATCCCGCAGCGGCAGGCGCACATGTAGCAGGTGGTTTTGCGCACCTCATCGGAGACCTTGGGCGACAGATCGAGAACGGGCTGTTTGTGCGTCATGTTGGCTCCTGGGGGGCTAGGGGGCGGCTTGTAGGGAGGTGACAGCGATCATGTTCGTGACGTCGGTTGCCGTGCAGCCACGAGACAGATCATTGGCGGGTTTTGCAAGACCTTGCAGCACCGGACCGATGGCCGCGCAGCCGCCGATACGCTGGGCAATCTTGTATCCGATGTTGCCCGCGTCGAGGGTGGGGAAAATCATTACGTTGGCCTGGCCGGCAACGGCGGAACCGGGGGCCTTGGAGGCAGCGATTGAAGGCTCAAATGCCGCATCGAATTGCAATTCGCCGTCCGCGTCCAGTTCAGGGTGGTTGGTTTTCAGCAATTGTACGGCATCCGAAACCTTGGTCACTTTGGGGTGGCGCGCACTGCCAAAAGTGGAAAAGCTGAGCAAGGCCACCTTGGGCGCTTCACCCAGCAATTGTTGACAGGATGCGGCGGACGCCACAGCAATGGCGGCCAGTTCCCCGGCATCGGGGTCGATGACCAGCCCACAATCGCCGAACACCATAGCACCCCGACCCGACGGATGGTTTTCGGGCAGGGCCATCAGGAAAAAGCTAGAGACCAAAGGCGCATTTTCGGCCTTGCCAATCACCTGCAACGCGGCGCGGACGGTGTCAGAGGTGGTGGCAACCGCGCCCCCAACCGTGCCATCCGCGAGACCCAGACGCACCATCATCGCAGCAAAAACCAGCGGGTCACGCGCCTGTTCGGCGGCGTAGTCCTCGCGGATGCCTTTGTGTTTACGCAGGTCGAAATAGGTCTGTGCAACCCGCTCTGTCAGATCCGATGTTGCGGGATCCTGAATGGCAAGCGCATCCGCCCCGGTGGCCCCGGCAGCGGCAAGCTGCGCACGCACCTCCACACCTGACCCTACCAGCGTAATCCGCGCGATGCCTGCACGGACAGCCTCAACAGCGCCGGCCACAACCCTGGGGTCGTGGCCTTCGCTCATGACGATATGGGCAGGCCGGGATGCCGCGCGGTCCCGAAGGTCTTGCAGCACGGTCATGGCCTGTCCAATTGTTTTTGACCTCGCAAAAGCACTGCTTATGCACGTTCCTGTGGGCGCATGTCCTCACGGTTGATGCCTGCCACGGACACTGGTTTCTTCATCGCATCGCGGCGGAAAGGCTCGCCGAGTTCCTGGTTCAGAACAACTTCGATGAAGGTGGTCACGCCGTCTTTCATCTGTTCCTTGACGGCCGTGTTCAACGCGGTGGTCAGTTCCTCCATGCCCGTGACCTGCACACCCTTGAGACCGCAACCCTTGGCGATTTCGGCATAGTTCACGCCTTCGTTCAACTCGGTCCCGACAAAGTTGTCGTCAAACCAGAGGGTCGTGTTCCGCTTTTCCGCGCCCCACTGATAGTTGCGGAAGATCACCATGGTAATCGCAGGCCAGTCGCCGCGTCCGCAGGCGGTCATCTCGTTCATGGAAATACCGAATGCGCCGTCTCCGGCAAAACCGACAACCGGAACATCGGGGCACCCGATCTTTGCGCCAAGGATCGCAGGCAGGCCATAGCCGCAAGGACCAAAAAGACCCGGCGCCAGATATTTGCGGCCCTTGTCAAAGGACGGATAGGCGTTGCCGATGGCACAATTGTTGCCGATGTCAGAGGAAATGATCGCATCCTTGGGCAGCGCCGACATGATCGCGCGCCATGCCTGACGCGGGGCCATGTGGGTCGGCTTGGCCTTGCGCGCGCGCTCGTTCCAATCAATTCCCTCGTCCTCGTCGTCTTCGTGATCCATCGACGACAGTTCCTGTGCCCAGCGGGATTTTGTAAGACCCACCAGATCCTTACGCTCCTGACGGCCCTTGTCGCCCGCACCTGCGGACAGGTTCTCCAGCAACTGTTCGGCGACGCGCTTTGCGTCACCCTGAATGGCGACATCGACTTTCTTGGTCAGGCCAATGCGGTCGGAATTGATGTCGACCTGGATGATCTTGGCGTCCACCGGCCAGTAGTTGATGCCATAACCGGGCAGTGTCGAAAATGGGTTCAACCGGTTGCCCAACGCCAGAACAACATCCGCTTTCTGGATGATTTCCATCGCCGCCTTGGACCCGTTGTAGCCCAGCGGCCCAACGGCCAGCGGATGCGAACCGGGGAAGGCATCGTTGTGCTGATAGTTGCAGGCAACCGGCGCATCCAGCGCCTCGGCCAGCTTTGCGGAGGCGTCGATACCGCCGGACAGGACCACGCCCGCACCGTTCAGGATCACTGGGAATTCCGCCTCGCTCAGCAGCTTGGCCGCATCCCTGACCGCCTGCTCGCCCCCCTGTGGGCGCTCAAGACGGATGATCTGTGGCAGCTCGATGTCGATGACCTGGGTCCAGTAATCGCGCGGGATGTTGATCTGCGCGGGCGCGGAACCGCGCCATGCCTTTTCAATCACGCGGTTCAGCACTTCGGCCATCCGCGAGGGGTCGCGGACCTCTTCCTGATAGCAGACCATGTCTTCGAACAGTTTCATCTGTTCGATTTCCTGGAAACCGCCCTGCCCGATGGTCTTGTTCGCCGCCTGCGGTGTGACCAGCAAGAGCGGGGTGTGGTTCCAATACGCGGTCTTGATCGGGGTCACGAAGTTGGTGATGCCGGGACCGTTTTGCGCAATGGCCATGGACATTTTGCCGGACGCACGGGTGTAGCCATCCGCGATCATGCCGCCGGATGTTTCATGCGCACAATCCCAAAACGTGATCCCCGCCGCCGGGAACAGATCGGAAATGGGCATCATGGCCGAGCCGATGATCCCGAAGGCGTTGTCGATGCCGTGCATTTGGAGGACTTTTACAAAGGCCTCTTCGGTGGTCATTTTCATAGCAGGTGATCCTTAAGAAATGGTGTACGGGCGATTCTTTTCTTTGCGCGGAAACTAGGCTGTCAATCCAGCCGTGGTTAGGTCCAACCGATTGTATAGGATAGGGCCAATTATACGACCTTTGCGATCTCCGAGGCTATAAGGTCAACCCCCTTTGCAATGCGGGCGGTCGGAATTGAGGAATAGGCCAGCCGGTAGTAATTTGACGGCTGATGGTCCCCCGCAAAAAACGGCCGCCCCGGTTCGATCAAAACCCCCCGCCCTTGCAGCCTGTGTTCCAGAACATCGGTGTTCACCCCATCCGGCGCCCGCATCCAGAATGACGATCCGCCATAATAGCCCCGCCCCGAAATGCGCAGGTCATGCTGGCCCAGGGCCTCCTCCATGACCTTTCGGCGTTCCTGCAACGCGGTTCCCATGCGCCGGATCAGGGCATCATAGTGGCCCAGCGACAAAAAGTAGGCGGGTGGCGCAGAACATTTGCGCGCAAGGCCCGCGCCTCCTTGATAAAGGGTTCCGACCCGACAAGATAGCCAAGCCGAAGACCGGGAAACAGCGACTTCGAGAAGCTGCCGACATAGATCACCCGGCCATCGGTATCGAGCGATTTCAGCGCAGGCGACGGCGACTTCAGAAACGACATTTCAAATTCATAATCGTCTTCGACAATCAACGCATCCGTGTCACGGGCATGGGCCAGCAACGCGCGCCGCCTTTCCATAGGCATGGTGGCATTGGTCGGGCATTGATGGCTGGGCGTGGTGAAAATCACATCCGTTTCAGGTGGAATCGCCTGCGGAGGAAGGCCGTCCTGGTCCACTCTGACTGGCGTTACATGGCATCGCGATTGCGACAGAATATCGCGCAATGCAGGATAACAGGGATCCTCCAGCGCGGCATGGCGGCGTTGCGTCAACAGCACCTGCGTGGTCAGCCAAAGCGCATTCTGAGCGCCCAGAGTGATAAGTATCTGCTCCGGTCTGGCGGTTATGCCGCGTCGGGGCAAGGTATGGCGGGCTATGAATTCAATCAGCTGCGGGTCATCCTGATCGTAGTAATCCGTGGTCAGGGAATGAAAATCCCGTTGCCCCAGCGCCTGCAAGGCACACAGCCGCCAGTTTGCATGATCGAATAGCGTCGGGTCCGCCTGGCCATAGACAAAAGGGTATTTGAATTGCGCCCAATCCTGAGGTTTTTTCAGGGTTGCACCGCCACTGAACCGCTGACCGATGGCCCGGTTCCAGTCCACCCCATCCTGCGCCTCCAATGTCGGCGCAAACGCCGGAGGGGCAGGCGCATTTTCCGAAACAAAATACCCCGAACGTCCCTTTGAATGGAGGTAATCGTTGGCCAGCAATTCGGTATAGGCAATGGTCACGGTGATCCGGCTGACACCCAGATGCGCGGCAAGCCTCCGCGTCGACGGCAGCTTTTCCCCCTTCTGAAATCTCCCCGACAGGATGCCCTGGGCAATCATCTGCTGAATCTGCTGCTGCAGAGTGCCCTGCGCCTCGGGGTGAAGAAAGAAGGTTTCAACTGGAAGGGTCATTCAGGCATCATATATTGGACTTATATGAGGATCAATCTGGTATTATCCAGAGATGAATATGCCGGACCATGTATTTTTAGCATAGCAGAAAGTTCCCTCCAAGTAAAGCAATTACTGAGACGCCATGTCCCATAAATACACCATTTTCGCATTTTTCGAGACCCCATGACTCTTGAGCCGCGCGGTGGGTGCGGTCGGTGGCAAAAAAGACTTGTTTGTCAGAAGGGTAGGAGTTCAAAAAGCACCTGAAAGGCCGGCCGGGACCGGCGTTTGGTTAACAATTGGTCAAATGTCACAAATCGTACACCCGGCGTACACCGGGCGTACATACCTGTGATAAGCGTGGTGGGATGCAGGGTGTGGGGCATGCAATCCGGCGACGTTCTGCTCCAGAAAAAGGCACCTCCGCCGAATTTTCATGTTACCCTCCATCGCATCAAACCAATACGTGGAGAACTGCGATGGCAGCGTATGTGATAGGTCAACTCGACATATTTGATGAAGAGAGATTTAAATCTTATCTCGCGGGCTTTATGCCGATCTTTGAACGGTATGGCGGAGAGTTGCTTGCAACGACCCGCGGCGAAACAACAGTGGTTGAAGGGGAATGGGGATTTCCGAGAACGGTTGTTATGAAGTTTCCCAGTCGGGCCAAAGCGGAGGATTGGCTTGCCGACCCGGAATATCGTGAATTGGTTGAGCATCGCTACAAATCTGCAAAGTGCAATCTCGCCGTCATTGATGGTGTTGATTGAAACAGCTGCTTGCGGCGCCAGGGTGCCATTTACGCCATGTCGGCGAGGTGATCGAAGCACCGTCGTTTGCGATTTGAAATCCAAGGCAAGATCACGGCTTGTGCATTGGGTGCCTCGGCCGTGATGGTCTGTGTCGGATCGGGACCGTTGCCCTTGTCTTGCCCCCAGCAATCGCCAGTGTCGGGCAGATGCCTTAGATATTGTCCACGGGGCGGTAGGCGACCACCTCAACCTCGACCCTGACATCTACCAGCAGGTCGCTGACAACAGCGGAGCGGGTCGGCGGCTCAACCGGGAAATATTCGCCGTAGACTGTGTTGAACCCAGGAAAATCACTGCGCTCGCGCAGCCAGACCATGGCTTTGACCACATCATCGCGGGTGCACCCGGCGAGTGCCAGGGTAGCGGTGATGTCCTCCAACACGGCGCGTGTCTGGATTTCGACGGTGCCGTTTGTCATGGGTGCGCCGTTTTTCATCGGGATTTGTCCTGTGAGGTAGACAAAGTCGCCGGCCCGGATGGCCCGAGACAACGACAAGACCCGCCCGCCGATTTCCAACGGGCCGCCGATAACCTGCTTTTTGTGAGCCATGGATGCGCCTCCCTTGTCGCCAGCCTGCCCGGATCGGGAAGGATTGCTTT
>CAXBKL010000094.1:0-14552 GCA_963976125.1 uncultured Sulfitobacter sp.
AGGCCCGGTCTGTTACACCCTTTGGCAATGTCGGCCTGTTCGGCGTTGCGGCTTATGGCGGTTATTTCAACGGGGGGTTGGGTATCGTCCTGCTGGCGCTGTTCTCCCTTTGGGGGATGTCGAACCTGCACCAGATGAACGGGCTGAAAAACGGGCTGTCCTTTGCCCTGTCAGGCATTTCCGTTGCCACCTTTGCGGTTGCGGGACTGGTCGAATGGTATCAGGCGGGTGTGATGATGGTCGCTTCGACCGCAGGCGGCTACGCCGGTGCGCCGCTGGCCCGGATGATCCCGATGGCGACCCTGCGCCGGATCGTTGCCGCAGTTGGTTTTGGGATGAGCCTGATCTTTTTCATACGCCTGATGTGAGAACGCCGCGCCCGTCTGTGCGGCGCGGCGTGCCTTTGCACCATTGCCGCGCTCAGAAATCGACCTCGATTGCCACGCCCTTTTCAACGGCCAGCTCGACAACCCTTGCCGCGACGGCCAGATCCTGTAGGCCAACGCCGGTTCCGTCAAACAGAGTGATCTCTTTGCCTGACGTGCGGCCCGCATGGATGCCGTTGATTACCGCGCCAAGCTGGTGAATGTCGCTTTGCGAAATCAACCCCTGAGCCACGGCATGTTGGGCCTCACCGATGCTGATGGATTGGGCCACCTCGTCGGTGAAGACGGTCGCGCGGGCCAATAGCGCCGCCTCGGCTTCCTGCTTGCCCTTGGTATCGGTGCCCATACAGGCAATGTGGGTGCCGGGCGCGATGTGGGCGGCCATGATGGTGGGCGCAAATGTGGAGGTGATCGAAATCACCACATCCGCTTCGACCATGCCTTCAAGGTCCACCGCTTCAAACGGCACACCGGCGTCATTTGCGATCTTTTCGATATTGGGCAACATCTCGGGGTGGTAGTTCCAGCCGATGACCTTTTCGAAATCCCGCTGTTCCAGCGCCGCACGGAGCTGAAATGTCGCTTGATGGCCCGCACCGACCATGCCCATGACCTTTGCGTCCCGGCGCGCCAGATGTTTGATCGAGACGGAGGATGCGGCCGCAGTGCGCAGGGCCGTCAACAGGGTGCCGCCCACCATCGCCGCAGCCTTGCCGGTATCGGGATCAAACAGGAAAACCGTGGACTGGTGGTTAATCAAACCCCGCTTTTCGAGGTTGTGGGGCCAATATCCCCCGGCCTTGAGCCCCAGCGTGTGGCCCGACTTGTCAAACCCGCCCTTGAAGCCATAAAGCGCCTCTTCATGCCCGATCGCCTCCCGGATGACGGGGAAGTTATAGGCATCGTTGGCCGCCATGGCGGCAAAGACGCTTTCGACAGCAGCAAACGCCGCCTCGCGGGTCATCAGATCGGCAATTTCGTGTTCAGGGACAATAATCATCTTGTGGCTCCAGTTCAGGGCAACGCGCCCCGGTCTTGAAACCGGGGCCTGTCGGATATTCGGGGGACGTCCCCGATGGTCAGTCGTGCCTAGTACGCCTTACCGCGCGCGGATACCGGCCAGACGGTCTCGACCTTGCCGCCGCGCACACCAACGTACCAGTCATGCACATTGCAGGTCGGGTCGCAGTGGCCGGGAACCAGACGCAGTTTGTCGTTCACCTTCAGTGCGCCATCGGGGTCCGAAACCACACCATGTTCATCCGAGCATTTGACGTATTCGACGTCGTCACGACCAAAGATGGTCGGAAGGCCACTGTCCACCGATTGCGCCTTCAATCCGGCATCCACGATGGCTTTGTCCACCTTGGCATGGGACATCACGGTGGTCAGAATGAACAATGCGTTCTCCCACTCTCCCTCATCAATGCGGGTGCCATTCTCATCAAGAATGCGGCCATAATCCGCGTCCATGAAGGCATATGACCCGCACTGCAGTTCGTTGAACACACCCGACGCACTCTCGAAATGGTAGCTGCCGGTGCCGCCGCCACCGACGATGTCGCACTCAAGCCCATCTTGTTTCAGCGCGCTGACCGCGTCCTTGACCATGTCGATGGCAATTTGGGTCTTGCCCTTTCGCTCTTCGTATCTGTCGAGGTGCTGCATCGCGCCCTGATACGCCTGAATGCCCGCGAATTTGAGCCCCTCGGCGCGGTCAATCGCCCGCGCCAGTGCGACCACCTGCGGCGTCATGGTGACACCACACCGGCCCGCGCCGCAATCAATCTCAACAAGACATTCAATTGTCGTGCCATGCCGAACCGCCGCGCCAGACAGGTCCGCAACATTGGCCAGATCATCGACACAGCAAATGGTGCGCGCGCCCAGACTGGGCAGTCGGGCAAGACGGTCGATTTTCCGGGGATCCGTGACCTGATTGGAGACCAGCACATCCGTGATGCCGCCGCGCGCAAATACTTCGGCTTCGGATACCTTTTGACAACACACACCACAGGCACCGCCCAGCGATTCCTGCAACATCTGCACATCAACGGACTTGTGCATCTTGCCGTGGCTGCGGTGGCGCATGCCCGCATCCCTGGCAAAGTCGCCCATCTTTTTCACATTCCGCTCCAGCGCATCCAGATCCAGCACAAGGCAGGGGGTCTGAATGTCCGCCTCGTCCATGCCGGGTTTGGCAGGAATGTCATAGCCAACGTCGTAGTCTTCAAATTTGACATGGGTGTTCATGGATGGGTTTCCTTCACGGGAGCCAGGGCAGCGCGTCGAGATCGACATTGCCGCCTGTGATGATGATGCCGACCCGCTTGCCCGCGAACCGATCCTTGTTTTTCAAAATAGTCGCCAGCGGCACCGCAGAGCTGGCTTCCATGACAATGCGCAGGTGTTTCCAGGTCAGTTTCATCGCGTCGATGATCTCTGGATCGGACGCCGTCAGGATGTCCGCCACGTGGGTGGACACAAAGTGCCAGGTCAGGTCTTTGAGCGGTACCAGCAGTCCGTCGGCAATCGTCCTGGGCGCGTCATCCGCAATGATATGGCCTGCCTTGAAACTGCGATAGGCATCGTCGGCCTGTTCCGGTTCTGCGGCGATGATCTGTGTTTCGGGGGCCAATGTCGACAGGGTCAGGCAGGTGCCCGAAATCATGCCGCCGCCGCCAATCGGGGCCATCGCGATGTCCAAACCGCCACCATGGTCCGTGTGCATCTGGTCGACAAACTCTGCCGCGCAGGTGGCTTGCCCCGCTATGACACGGGGGTCATTGTAGGGATGCACAAAATCGCCACCGGTTTCGGCTTGAACTCTGGCAAAGGTTTCTTCGCGCGAGGTGGTCGAGGGGTCGCATTCGGTGATCTTGCCACCGTACCGCGCGACGGTATCTTTCTTGGCCTGCGGCGCGGTGTTTGGCATGACCACATTGCACGGAATGCCCCGGCGGCTGGCCGCATAGCTGAGGCAAGACGCGTGGTTGCCCGACGAATGTGTCGCCACGCCCAGCCTTGCCTGCGCATCGCTCAGGCCAAAGACCGCGTTGCTTGCGCCGCGCACCTTGAAAGCGCCCGGCGTTTGAAAATTCTCGCACTTGAAGAACAGCTGCGCACCCGTCAGGTCATTGAGATAGTCGGACGTTCGTACAGGCGTACGGAGGATATGAGGCGCGATGCGCTCTTGTGCGTCCAGCATGTCCTGAAAGGTCGGAATATACATTGCGGTGTCGCTCTTCACGCCGCATGCCTGAGCGTAACGGCAGGGTTGGAGCGGTAAAATTCCTGCGCTGCGGCCACCCCTGAACCCAGTTTGATGTCAAGACCCAGATCAGCCATGCACATCTCTGCCGTCGCAAGACCGCTCAGCATCATGACATCCGTGAGGCTGCCCAGATGCCCGATGCGGAACACCTTGCCCGCCACCTCGCCCAGACCCACACCGAATGCCACACCATAGACTTCGGCGGCATGTGTCACGATGTCGGTGGCGTCAAAGCCGTCGGGCGTACGGATCGCCGACACCGTATCGGAATAGACATCCGGGGATGCGGCACAAAGCTCAAGACCCCAGGCGTCAACCGCCAGACGGACACCAGTGGCAATGCGGCGATGGCGGGCAAAGACGTTTTCGATACCTTCCCCAAGCAGCATGTCAAGCGACAGTTTCAGACCGTTCATCAACCCGACAGGCGGCGTGTAGGGAAATGCGTTGGCGTCATACCCTTTTTGCATGTCCCCAATGTCAAAGAAGGTGCGCGGCAGGGTCGCCGTTCCAGAGGCCGCGATGGCCTTGTCCGAAAAACCGACAATCGCCAGACCCGCAGGCAACATGAACCCTTTCTGGCTACCGGTTACAGCAACATCCACGCCCCATTCATCAAACCGGAAGTCCATCGACGCAATCGAGCTGACCCCATCCACAAACAGCAATGCCGGATGGCCCGCCGCGTCCAATGCGGCGCGCACGGCCCCGATGTCGGATTTGACACCTGTGGCGGTTTCGTTGTGCGTGGCCAGAACCACCTTGATCTCGTGGTTCTTGTCGGCCTTCAGAATATCAGCGTATTTCCGGGCGGGCAGGCCCTGACCCCACGGAGTTTCGACAACCTGAACATTCAGCCCATGACGCTGGCACATGTCGATCCAGCGGTGCGAGAACATGCCGTTGCGGGCCGCAAGCACTTTGTCGCCGGTGTTGAGTGTGTTCGTCAGTGCGGTTTCCCATCCACCGGTACCCGTCGACGGAAAGATGAAGATCCGCGCAGTTTCCGATTTCAGAACCTGCCGGACCCCATCAAGACAGGGATGTAAAATCTTGCCGAATGTGGGCGACCGATGGTCGATTGTGGGCATATAGCAGGCCTGGCGTACTGCCTCCGGCATGTTGGTGGGGCCGGGAATGAATACAGGGTTTTGGAAGCTCATCGTCGTCTCCTGGTAATCGTCGGGATCACCCTAGGCGCTCCGCTACACTTCCGATATTTTTTTGAAAACATTTTTCATTTTAATGGGAGTGCGAAAAATATATCATTGTCAGCTGGTTACGTTTTTCATATGGTGAATTTAATTTTCACATTTTTCACTGCACATCCCATGAAACCACAAGACAACGAGAATCAAGGCATCAGAAAATCCCGTGGCAGGCCCCGCGACTGGCACGACAAGACAGCGCAAAACACCATCAAATCGCTGGACCGTGCCATGGAGGTTTTTGAATTCCTGAGCGAAGCGCAGGGCAAGACATTGTCCGTTCTCGCAGGCGATCTGAACCAGTCACCCGCGACGGTCTACCGTATCCTGGTCACTCTCGAAGGCCGGGGCTTGGTCGAATTCGATCAGGCGGATCAGGTCTGGCATATCGGTCCGCGCGCCTTTGTGATCGGGGCGCGATTTCTCAAACGTACCAGCCTGGTTGAACGCGCGCGCCCCGTTCTGCGCCGCCTGATGGAGCAAACCGGAGAGACGGCGAACCTGGGGATTGAGCAAGGCGGTCAGGTGCTTTTTGTCAGCCAGGTAGAGACCCAAGCCAGTATCCGCGCGTTTTTCCCACCCGGCACATTATCGCCAATGCATTCATCCGGCATTGGCAAGGCGTTGATGGCGCAGATGGATCCGACGCGATTGAAAAAGACTCTTGAAACGACAGCGCTTGAGCGTTTCACTGAATTCACATTGACCTATCCAAAGGCGCTTTTAGGTGATCTGGCCGACACCCGTGCGCGGGGCTATGCCATCGACGCCGAGGAGCGCAATATTGGCATGCGCTGCATTGCGGCTGCGGTTTTCGACATTCACGGCGAAGCGGTTGCAGGCTTATCCGTATCCGGTCCGACCTCGCGCGTCGGAACGGCGGACATTGAGAGATTCAGCGCCGCCGTTGTTGAAGCGGCACGGGAACTATCCGCCGCTATCGGGGGTCGGTCCTAGAACATGGGCCGCAATGGCATGTGCCGGTTCACGTCCTTGTAAAGCAGATAGCGGAACCGACCCGGCCCGCCCGCATAACACGCCTGCGGACAAAAGGCGCGCAGCCACATGTAATCGCCCGCTTCGACTTCTACCCAGTCGGCATTCAGACGGTAGGCGGCCTTGCCTTCCAGCACATAAAGCCCGTGTTCCATCACATGGGTTTCCAGAAACGGGATCACCGCGCCCGGTTCAAAGGTGACAACCGTCACATGCATGTCATGGCGCAGGTCACCCGGATCAACAAAGCGGGTCGTGGCCCATTTTCCGTCCGTGTCCGGCATGACCGTTGGGGCAATATCCTGTTCGTTCAGGATCAGAACGTCGGGACGATCAAGACCATCGACCGCCTGATAGGCTTTGCGAATCCAGTGAAATCGCAGCATGTCATCGCTTTTGTTGTGCAGTGTCCAGCCCGTTTGCGGTGGCAAATAGGCGTACCCGCCGGGCGTCAATGTGTGGGTCGCACCGCCAACGGTCAGTGTTGCGGTTCCCTCGACCACAAAAAGAACACCCTGTGCCGCCGGGTCAGTTTCCGCGCGATCCGATCCGCCGCCGGGGGCTACCTCCATGATGTATTGCGAGAAGGTCTCGGCAAAGCCGCTCAGGGGGCGTGACAAGACCCAGAGCCGCGTCTTGTCCCAAAATGGCAGGAAACTTGTCACGATGTCGCGCATCGTCCCCTTGGGAATGACCGCATAGGCGTCCGTGAACACCGCGCGATCGGTCAAGAGTTGATCTTGTCCCGGATGGCCACCCTTTGGGGCGTAATAGCGCGCTGACATATCGGTTCCTCACCTGAATTTCCTGTGGCCGATTATGCGTGGTCTGCGGTCCCAAGGCCATTGGGGGGAAAATTGCAAAAGCCTTCGGCTTTTTTTGAAAGTCCCGTGAATATGCGCCGATATTCAGGAGAATAATGACCACCCCCAACTGCAGTGATGCAGAAAAACCCTTGCCAAGTCGCAGTGACATGCGCCAAAGAATGACCATGGGTCGGCGATGGCGTCGCCAGCACGATGTGCACACCCTGTTCACCTTCCTGAACGCCGGGACTTTTCTTTGCCGTTTTGCGGTTGAGGGGTCTTTTGCCTTCTTCCGTCTACGGCTTGCGGAACGAAGGAGCCACTTGATGGATCGTCCACAGCACTACCGTTTTCACCAGGGAGACCGCATTCTCCCCTTTGCCGATGCCGAGTATGAGGCACGGTTGACCAAACTGCGCGCTGACATGATCGCAGCCGGGGTCGACGCCTGCGTCTTTACGTCAATGCACAACGTCGCCTATTATTCCGGTTTTCTCTATTGTGCCTTTGGCCGCCCCTATGCCTGCGTTGTCACGCCGACGGACAGTGTGACGTTCAGTGCCGGTATCGACGCCGCGCAGCCGTGGCGGCGCGGCTATGGCGACAACATCACCTACACCGATTGGCAGCGTAACAACTATTGGCGCGCCATTGAAACGGTCACCGGCTCCGGCAAAACCATCGGGTTTGAGGGCGACCACCTGAGCATCGCGCAAAAGGCATTGCTGGACGCATTCCTGGAACCGGGCGCATGTGTGGACATGGCCCCGGCAACGATGCGCCAACGCATGCACAAATCCCCCGCCGAGCTGGACCTGATCCGGGCCGGGGCGGCGGTGGCCGATGTTGGCGGCTATGCGATCAAGGACGCAATTCGGGTTGGCACCCGCGAGATTGACGTTGCCATGGCGGGCCGCAATGCAATGGAACTTGAGATCGCCAAACGCTTCCCGGATGCCGAATACCGCGACACATGGGTGTGGTTCCAGTCCGGGATCAACACCGATGGCGCGCACAACCCGGTGACCAGCCGCAAGCTGGAACGTGGAGACATTCTGAGCCTGAACACCTTTCCAATGATTTCGGGCTATTACACCGCCTTGGAACGCACGATGTTCGTGGGCGAAGTGGACGATGCAAGCCGCAAGATCTGGGAGGCCAACGTGGCCGCGCATGAATACGGCATGAGCCTGCTGCAACCCGGCGCAAACTGTGGTGACATCACCAACAAGATCAACGCCTTCTTTGCCGAGCGTGACCTGCTGCAATACCGCACCTTTGGCTACGGGCATTCATTCGGGGTGTTGTCGCACTATTATGGCCGCGAGGCGGGGCTGGAGCTGCGCGAAGACATCGACACGGTGCTGGAACCCGGCATGGTCATTTCGATGGAACCGATGCTGACCATTCCACACAACCAGCCGGGCGGCGGTGGATACCGTGAACATGACATCCTGATCGTCACCGAGGATGGCAACGAGAATATCACCGGCTATCCCTACGGGCCGGACTTCAACGTGGTTGGCTAACCCTCCAACCCGCCCCGGCATTGCGTCGGGGCGGCGTCGCAGGCCAGCGTAAGGTCCAGCACATCTGCATAGAAGGTCGCCACCGCCTGTGGTGATCTGGAATTCCACGCGGCGGTGAAATTCTTGGCAATTTGGTTGACCATCGGCTGATCACGACGCCCGTCCAGCGAATCCTACTTCTTGATCGGCCGCATCAAACCTTCTTGCGCGACACTCGCCACCAGCGCGCCACCTTGGCTATAGATCGCCCCGCGATTGAACCCGCGACCGCCGCCCGTCCAGGGCGCGTCAAGGTCATATAAATGCCAATCCGCAAATTCTATCGGCGCATGAAACCACATCGCGTGATCCAGGCTCGCGGTCATCACCCGGCCCTGATACCAGGTCAGCCCGTGCGGGCGCAGTGACGATCCCAGCAGGTTCATGTCGGACGCATAAGCCAGCAGGCAATGCTGCATCTGCGGCCCCTGGCCCGATGCAGCCTCCATACGGAACCAAAGCTGATTTCGGTCATCGGCCTGTTCCGGTGTAAAGAAATCACGCGGGGCGACCTCGCGCAGTTCGATGGGGCGTTTGCGCAGGAAATCAGAATGGTATTTTTCGGGGATCTGATCAACCAGACCGGCGCGTAATTCGTCCCGGTTGGGCCAGTCTTCGGGGTTGCCCACGTCCCGCATGGGATGTTGGTATTCCCAGCCCTCTTCATCGACATGAAAGGACGCCGACATGTTGAAAATCTGTTTGCCATGTTGAATCGCAACAACCCGCCGGGTGGTGAAACTGCCGCCGTCGCGGGCGCGGTCCACCTGATAGATCACCGGAATTCTGGGATCACCCGGACGGATGAAATAGGCATGCAGAGAATGGCACAATCGGTCCGGCACCGTGCGGTAGGCCGCCATCAGAGCCTGCGCGATCACATGGCCTCCAAAGATGCGCGTGGTTGTCTCGCCTCCCGACCCGATGCCGCGAAACAGGTCCACTTCAAGCTGTTCAATATCCAGCAGTTGCAACAGTTCTTCGGCGGGTGTCATGGGCGGGCCTTCAGGTTCTGGCCCGTGCATCCGCATAGGCAATGAAGAAATCGAAACTTTCGGGGTTGGCCATGCTGTCGCGGTTCACGATGCGGGCCGGATCAGCCCCAAGCAACAGTTTTTTCACCGGAACTTCAAGCTTCTTCCCCGACAGGGTACGCGGCACTTCGGTGATCTCGATGATCTCGTTGGGAACAAAGCGGGCCGACACCTGCGTGCGAATCGCAGTGTTGATCCTGTCTTTCAATGCCTCATCCACCGCCACGCCCTGAGCCGGAACCACAAAAAGCGGCATAAAGCTGTCTTTGCCCAGAAACTCCAGATCAACCACCAGCGAATCCATCACCTCGGTCAGACCCTCGACCGCCTGGTAAATCTCGGCACTGCCCAGACGCAGCCCCTTTCGGTTGATCGTGGCATCCGACCGGCCATAGATCACACTTGCCCCGTCCTGTGCGATGGAAATCCAATCGCCATGCCGCCAAATGCCCGGATAGTCCGCGAAATAGCTGTCGTGAAAACGGCTGCCGTCGTCATCCCCCCAGAAATAGAGCGGCATGGAAGGCAATGGCTCGGTGCAGACCAGCTCGCCCACCTCACCTATTACCTCATTGCCCGCACCGTCATAGGCGCGCACGGCATTGCCGAGGGCGCGACACTGCATCTCGCCGGCTTTGACGGCCATGCCCGGATGCCCCAAGACAAAGGCCCCGGCCAGATCAGTGCCACCGGAGATCGGCGCAAGCCATTGATCGGCCTTCACGTCGCGGTAGATCCAGTCATAGGTGTCGGATGACAACGGCGACCCGGTTGCCCCAAGTGAACGCAGCGCGCCCAGATCGACATCGGTCCGGGGCGTGATGCCCGCCTTCATGCAGGTGCTGAAATAGGCCGCGCCGGCACCAAAATAAGTCAGTTTTTCATCTGCCACAAAGCGCCAGATGATGCCCATATCCGGGTGGTTCGGTGCGCCATCGAAAAGGGCAACTGTTGCCCCCTGCCCCAGTGCCGCCAGTTGTGAATTCCACATGATCCAGCCAGATGAGGTGAGCCAGCAAAAACGGTCCCTGGCTGTCAAATCCTGATGCAGGGACTGCTTGCTGGCTTCCAGAATGATGCCGCCGTGGCCATGCACAATGGGCTTGGGGTTTCCGGTGGTGCCGGACGAATAGACAATCCAAAGGGGGTGTTCAAACGGCACCTGTGCCGGTTCAAACGGGGCGTCATCGGAAAGCAGGCTTTTGAATGCGGTCCAGCCCTCAGTCAAGGTATCAGCAACCGGAATACCGATCACATGTTCAACACTGGGCAGCCCTGCGATGATCTCATTGATCAGCGGACGCCGGTCGATCTTTTTGCCCGCATGAACATAGCCATCCTGCACAATCAGCACCTTTGGTTCGATCTGCTTGAACCGGTCCAGAATGGCAACATGGCCCATATCGGGCGCGCAAAGGGACCAGACCGCACCAAGGCTTGCTGCGGCCATCAAAGCGATGACCGACGCGGTCCCGTTTGGCAGGATCGCCACAACGCGGTCGCCCTGGGTGACGCCCATCTGCCGAAGGTGATGGGCAAGGCTGGACACCTGATCATGAAATTCCTGCCAACTTAGTTCCGAACGGCCAAAGGTCTCTGATTGTTCGATCAGAGCAGCTTGCTTGGGGTTGTTCGTGACATGTTTGAGGATGTTTTCCGCATAGTTCAGCCGCGCACCGGGGCACCATTCCATCCCTGGCATCTGGCGCTTGGCCAGCATTCTTGTCGGTGGCACGCTGGCCTGAATATCAAAGAAATCCCAGATCGCGGACCAAAACCCCTCAAGGTCGTCGACGCTCCACCGCCACATGGCGTTGTAATCCGCAAAGATCAGCCCGCGCTCGTCGGCAAGCCACCGTTCAAACTCCGCCATCGTCGAGGCATCGTAACGCTCTTGCGATGGGGTCCAGAGGGTTTTTGCGGTCACATCAGTGCTCCGTGTACCAACGCCTTGAGCTCTGAACGGGAAGGGTAGGAACTGCTTGGGGAAAGTTGGGTGAAGAACACCACGCTCAGGTCCAAGGTACGATCCACCCAGAAAAAGGTCGATGCCATACCTCCCCAGCTGAAATCCCCAACCGATCCGGGAACCCGCGCGCGACCGGGGTCAAGAACCACCGCCCCGCCAAGGCCAAATCCCATGCCTTCCATCGGTTGTTCGGCAAAGCTGGATGGACCCAAAGAGGCAATGTCGCCGGTCAGGTGATTTCGCATCATGAAAGACAGGGTATGGGGCGACAAAAGCCCCTGACCTCCGGTGCGCAGCATTTCGGCAAACTTCAGATAATCGTCGATCGTGCCGACCAGACCTCCACCGCCAGAAAACAACGTCGCATCCAGATACCGCGAGTTTACCGGATCGTCCGCAAGGCGCAGGGTATCGCCGCCCACTTTGGCGGCGTTCAGATCAAAGGAATTCCCGGCAAGGGGGGTATAGAGTGCAGCGAACCTGTCGCCCACGCCGTCGGGCACCGAAAACCGGGTCTCGGACATGCCAAGGGGGTCGAAAATCTCGGAAGTCAGAACGTCGTCCAAGGGCCGTCCGGTGATGACCTCCACCACATGACCGATCACGTCGATGCCAACCGAATATTCCCACCGCGAGCCGGGATGAAACGCCAGTGGCAGGGCCGCAAGCCGAGTGCACATTTCGCCAAGAGTGCCGTTAGCTGCCTGAAAATCGACACCCTGCTGCGTCATCAGCGCAGGCAGCGGTCCGGGGTTGAATGTATAGCTAAGCCCTGAGGTATGCGTCAAAAGCTGATGCAGTGTGGGCACGGCGCAGGGTTCGACCTGATCGACGGTTGTGGCGCCGGGGACCAGACACTGCATTTCGGCAAAGGCCGGAATAAAATCCGACACCGGCGCATCCAGATGGCAAAGCCCCTTTTCCACCTGCATCATCATCGCCACGGTCGCAACCGGCTTGGTCATCGAATAGATGCGTGCAACCGTATCACGTTCCCACGGCAATCCGCGCTCAACGTCACGTAACCCACATTTGTGGAAATAGACCTCTCGGCCCTGATGCGCGATCAATGTGGTGCAGCCGGCAAATCGGCGGCTTTCCACATAGGACTGCATCCAAGGGGCTATCCGGTCCAGCCGTGCCTGCTCAAAACCGCGCATGATCGTTCTCCCGAAGTCTCAGACCTCAAGCCATTCCTTGCGCACATCGTCGCGTTCTTTCAACTCTGCCGGTGTGCCTTCGAACACCATCTGACCATGGCCCATGACATAGACCCGGTCGGCAATATCCAGCGCGATGGCCAGTTTCTGTTCAACCAGCAGTGTCGAAATTCCGCGTTTGGCAATCTCTTGCAAAACCTCCGCGACCTTTTGCGTCATCTGTGGCGACAGACCTTCGGTCGGCTCGTCGATCATCACAAATTCAGGGTCGCCCATCAACGTGCGGCACATGGTCAACATCTGTTGTTCACCACCCGACAAAACCGACGCCTCGACATCCGCGCGTTCGTTGAGGTTGGAAAACATGTCGAACATGTTCTGCATCGACCACCGCCCGGCACCGTCTTTCTGGCCGGGCTTCAGCCCCAGCGTCAGGTTCTGGCGGGTGGTCAGACCGGGGAAAATATCACGGTTCTCGGGCACGTATCCAATGCCCATGTTGGCGATTTCATAGGCTTTCCTGCCGGCAATCTCCTGACCTCGGAACTTGACAGAACCCTGCGGCTCCACTTCGCCCATGATTGCCTTGCAGGTGGTGGACCGTCCAACCCCGTTACGGCCCAGAAGGGCGACAATTTCGCCCTCGTTGACGCGCATGTTCACACCTTGAAGGATATGCGATTTGCCGTAATAGGCGTGCATGTCGGTGACTTCGATCATCAGTGTTCTGCCTCCAATGCGGCACCCAGATAGGCTTCCTGGACCCGCGGATCGCCACGCACGTCTTCCGGTTTGCCCGTTGCAATGATTTCGCCGTAAACCAGCACGCTGATCTGGTCGGCAAGCCCAAAGACAACGCCCATGTCATGTTCCACCATGATTAGGGTCTTGCCTTCGGTCACTTTCAGGATCAGATCAGTGATGTAATCGGTTTCGGAATGGCTCATCCCCGCTGTGGGTTCGTCCAGCATGATGACATCCGCCCCCCCCGCGATGGTGATCCCGATCTCAAGCGCACGCTGTTCGGCATAGCTGAGTGTTCCGGCAGGCAGGTTGCGCCGTTCCAGCAGATTGATCTGATCCAGAATGACATCCGCCCCTTCGGTCAGATCACGGCTGCGGTTCACCAGATTCCAGAACGAATATTTGTACCCCTGCGACCACAACAGCGCGCAGCGCACGTTTTCAAACACCGTCATCGCCGGAAAGATGTTGGTGATCTGAAACGAGCGGCTCAGCCCTTTGCGGTTGATCTGAAAGGGCTGCAACCCGGCAAGGTCTTCGCCATGCAGCTTGACCGTTCCCTCGGTCGCCGGAAACCGCGCCGTAATCAGGTTGAACAGCGTGGATTTTCCGGCACCGTTTGGCCCGATCACCGCGTGGCGCTCGGACTTGCCAATGCTCAGGTCGATACCGCGAATGATCTCGGCCTTGCCAAAGCTTTTCTTGAGGCCTGTCAATTCTAGTGCGGGTGTGCTCATGCCGTGCCTCCCATGGTGTTGGCTTCGTTCCAGGCCTCTTTCAGCGCAGGCGCGGTGTTGCGCGCAATACCAAGACCCAAGACGGTGACCGCACTGGCAATGATCCAGGGCAGGATCGTGTGGTTGTCAAAGGTGATCCAGAACAATGTCATCTCACTGTCCCCGGTTGGCGCATGGCGGTAATAGAATGTCATTTCGACCAGTGCGGCCAGTCCCAGAATGCCAAGTGCGGCAGGTAACAATGTCCTGAGATAAGGCAATATCAGCAATTTGGCCTTGCCCAGCCGGAATACCGGCACATGCATCATCAACAGACCCGCCAGACCACCGGGAAAGAACATCACCGTGGCGACAAACAACGTCCCGGCATAGAAAGCCCACAATTCCGTCTGAAGGCTGAGCACGGTCTGTACCAGCGTAAAGACAACAGCGCCGATGATCGGCCCGAAAAAGAACCCGACACCCCCAAGAAAGGTGACAAGCAGGATTACGCCAGAGGATGCGGTGTTCAGGTTTTCTTCGGTCAGGATTTCGTAGTTGATCGCAAACAACCCGCCCGCGACGCCCGCAAAGAACCCCGATGCCACAAAACTAAAGAACCGAACCCAGCGCGCGGAATAACCCAGGAATTCGGCGCGTTCCGGGTTATCCCGTACCGCATTGGCCATCC
>CAXBKL010000095.1:0-14364 GCA_963976125.1 uncultured Sulfitobacter sp.
CTGTAACCAGCGCCAGAGCCCCGCTCAGAGCGGCGATGACAAACACCATCCGTGCCCGCGCGAAACTGATCGCGGGTCGTTTTGCCGATTCTGCGTTTTTTATATTCTTTTGCAACCGAACCCCTATCACGTACGAATCGTCCCTGCATTACGCAGGTAAAGGGTTAAGTGGACTTTAACCAAGCAAATTTCACACGTTAAGGTTGATTATTAAGATTATTGATCTCGCGTCAAGTGTGCGGTGAAAAATCCGTCGCCCTGCTCGGACAAGTCAAATCGACGGGACCAGACACAGATCCAACCGGGGTTTTCGGCCAAAAATGTCTCGATCCGGTTTTCGTTTTCCGCCCTAAGGATCGAACAGGTCGCATAGACAAGCACGCCCCCCGCCGCCACAGATCGTGCAGCCTGCGCGAGGATTTGATCCTGTGTCTCTCCAAGGCGATCAAGGCGGTCTTGCGTCAGGGTCCATTTGCCCTCTGCTGACCGGCGCCATGCCCCTGATCCCGAACAGGGGGCGTCACACAGCACAACGTCAAAACCGGGACAATCGGAAAGGTCGCCCGTGTCCATCACTGTGATCCGGCTGCCCGCGCGGGCGGCACGAGGCGCGATGTCACCCATACGCTTGGAATCGGCATCATGGGCAAAAACCATGCGCCCGTCCTGTGCCGCAATGGCAAGCGCCTTGCCACCTCCGCCAGCGCAATAATCCAGCACCCGCGCACCAGGCGGCAGCGCCTCGACAACCGCCTGGCTGGCCGCATCCTGAAGTTCCACGTAACCTTCTGTGAAACATGGAGAATTCCGTATCTTTCTGGCCCCCTCAAGCACCGTGAGCGCAGTTTCCGCCAGTGGGTTTATTGCCGTCTCAATCCCCTGCTCACGCAACAAATCGACGGCCGCGGCACGGTTGGTTCGGGCAATATTGACCCGCAAGAAAACCGGCGCACGCCTTTGCAAGGCGCTGGCGGTGCTGGCGGCATCCGGGCCAAGCGCCTGCTCAAATGGCGCAATCAGCCAATCGGGAAGATTCCACAGCGTTGCCTTGTCTGTCGGGGCCTGCGGAAATTGCCGCTCCGTCTCCGAGAGAGGTGCAGGTGCATGGCCCACACCGTCAAACAATGCGTCAAGATCTGCCGCCGCCGCATGTAGGTGCCCGATCATCAACGCACGACCCGAGGAACCTTTGCCATAATGTGCGGCCGTCCGTCGGCAGCGCAGGACGTCAAAGACGTGATCGCGAATTGCCGCGCGGTCTTTGACCCGGCAAATCGACTGCGCCGCGCCCAACGGGTCAGCGCCTGCTCGGCGGGCATGCCATCGGACGTCCCGTCAAGGATTTCGATGGCAGCCGAAATGCGGGCGCCGGGTGTCACTGCTTACACACTACATAAAGAATGAACCGTAAAATGTTGTTCCTAAACATTTATCCGACCCGATAATTGGGGCTTTCCCGCGTGATCTGGACGTCATGCACGTGGCTTTCCTTCAACCCGGCCCCGGTGATCCTTACAAATGTGCAATCGCTGCGCATCTCGGGGACGGTGGCACAGCCGGTGTAGCCCATCGCGGCCCGCAGCCCGCCAACCAACTGGTGCACGACGGCACTTGCGCTGCCTTTGTAGGGAACCTGGCCTTCAATGCCTTCCGGCACCAGCTTGTCACTTGCGGCGTCTTTTTGAAAGTACCGGTCCGCCGACCCGCGCGCCATCGCGCCAAGCGACCCCATGCCGCGATAGCTTTTGAAACTGCGGCCCTGGTAGAGGATCACCTCGCCGGGGCTTTCATCGGTGCCTGCAATCAGCGATCCCACCATGGCACAGGAGGCCCCCGCCGCAATGGCCTTGGCAAAATCGCCGGAAAACTTGATGCCGCCATCGGCAATCACGGGGATGTCACCCGCCGCCGTCGCGCAATCCATGATCGCGGTCAACTGGGGCACACCAACACCTGCCACCATCCGGGTGGTACAGATTGATCCCGGCCCAATGCCCACCTTGACCGCATCCGCCCCGGCATCGATCAGGGCGCGCGTGGCCTCAGCAGTGGCCACGTTACCCGCGACCACCTGCACTTCGTTGGACAGGTTCTTGGCCCGCGTGACCGCATGGGCAACACCTTCGGAATGGCCATGGGCGGTGTCGATGACAATCATGTCCACTCCCGCCTCGACCAATGCCTGGGACCGCTCAAAACCGGCGTCTCCAACCGTGGTGGCGGCGGCAACCCGCAACCGGCCCAGGTCGTCCTTGCAGGCGGTGGGGTTCAGGACCGATTGCTGGCTGTCTTTCAAGGTCAGCAAGCCGGTCAGTTTGCCGCTGGCGTCGGTCACCAGAAGTTTTTCAATGCGCCTGGATTTCATCAGGCTGATGGCTTCCTCGCGGTCGGCAGGCTCGTGCAGGATAGCAAGATTTTCAGAGCTCATCATCACTTTGACAGGGGTGGCGTCATCAGATGCGAACCGCATGTCGCGGTTGGTCACGATCCCCAGCACCCGGCCATTCTTGTCCACGACGGGAAATCCGGTCACGTTATAACGCGCCTGCAACGCCTTGGCATCGGCGAGGGTCTGATCGGGGGTCAGGGTGATGGGATTGTAGACAATCCCGCTTTCAAACCGTTTCACGCGCCGAACCTCGCGCGCCTGTTCATCTACGGTCAGGTTGCGGTGCACCACACCCATGCCGCCGGCCTGCGCCATGGCGATGGCCATGCGGCCCTCGGTCACGGTATCCATGGCGGAGCTGAGAAGCGGGATGTTCAACGCTATGGATTTGGTCACATGTGTGCGTGTGTCCGCTGTCGACGGCAGCACGGAAGATGCCCCCGGCACCAGCAACACATCATCAAAGGTAAGAGCCTCACGAATTTCCATATTGCACCTCGGGCTGATGGCTTCATTTGGCACTTTCCTATTTCATGGCTTTGCCGGGATGGAAAGAGCATTTCGTGCGCGCGCTTGTCTTGGGCGCGCCTTTGCGGAATGGTTCACCCAAAGAGGAGAGAACGATGGCAGATCACGGGTATGATGCAGGCAGGTTGAACCTGCCGTTTGTGGGCATTTCGACATTTGGCAAACGGCCCTATGAGCCGAACTGGCGGGCGCTGGATGCGGATGTGGCGGTGATGGGCGCGCCGTTTGATGCGGGCACGCAATGGCGCGCGGGCGCGCGATTCGGTCCGCGCAGCGTGCGCGAGGCATCCACGCTGTTCAGTTTTGGCCATGCCGGTGCCTACGATCACGAAGATGACGTGACCTATCTGCCCGGCGATGTGAACATCGTCGACATTGGTGACGCCGACATTGTGCATACCGATACCGACGCAAGCCACGCCAATATCGAGGCAGGTGTACGCGCCATTCTCGATGCCGGGGCACTGCCGGTGGTGATTGGGGGGGATCATTCGATCAACATTCCGTGCATCCGTGCTTTTGACGGTCAGGGAGACATTCATATCCTGCAAATCGATGCGCATCTGGATTTTGTCGATGTACGCCACGGGGTCCGCCATGGCCATGGCAACCCGATGCGTCGGGCGGCGGAAAAGGACTATGTGACCGGGTTGACGCAGGTCGGCATCCGCAATGTCAGCTCCACAGCGCGGGAAGGTTACGAGGACGCCCGCGCGATGGGTTCCGACATCATTTCGGTGCGTCAGGCCCGCGAGATGGGCACGCGGGCGGTCTTGGCGCATGTCCCCACTGGTGCGCGGCTATATGTGACAATCGACATTGATGCGTTTTGCCCGTCGATTGCGCCGGGAACGGGGACGCCGTCCCATGGGGGGTTCTTGTATTATGAGGTGCTGGAGCTTTTGCAGGCGGCAGCGGAGCGGCATGAGATTGTCGGCATTGATCTGGTCGAGGTGGCCCCGGATTACGACCCCAGCGGGTCCACATCAATATTGGCGGCGCAGCTTTTGTTGAATTTTCTGGGGTTCATTTTCCATGCCCGCGGGCAGTTGTGAAATGGGTGTGACCAAAATGTGCAGCAGAAGCTGCACGACATGTTTTATTTGGGGCGCTGCCCCAAACCCCGGAGTTTTTTCGGAAAGATGAACAAGGGAAGCGGTGCGGGTGGCGGTGTTGGTACATCATGTGACGCGGATTGGCTTTCGCTTGGCGCACAGCCCGTTATGGTGCGGGAAATTTGGTTGAAGGCAATGACATGACCAGTGATCCTCTTGTGATATTCACCCCCTCCGGCAAGCGCGGGCATTTTGCCAAAGACACCCCCATTTTGACCGCCGCGCGTCAATTGGGGGTGGATCTTGATTCCGTCTGCGGCGGGCGCGGTATCTGTTCAAAGTGCCAGATCACACCCAGCTATGGGGAGTTCTCCAAACATGGCGTGACGGTGCGCGATGACGCCTTGTCCCCCTGGAATAAGGTCGAGCAGCGGTATGATGACAAGCGCGGTTTGCCCAAGGGGCGACGTTTAGGGTGTCAGGCCACTGTTCAGGGGGACGTGGTCATTGACGTGCCGCCCGAAAGCCAGGTGCACAAGCAGGTCGTGCGCAAGCGCGCCGAGGCCCGCGATATTGTTCTGAACCCCTCCACCAAGCTTTATTATGTTGAGGTGGCCGAGCCGGACATGCACGATCCATCCGGGGATTTTGAGCGCCTGCAGGCGGCGCTGAACGATCAATGGGGGTTTGAAAACGTCTCTGCGGATCTCAGCATCCTGCAACGGATGCAGCCGATCCTGCGCAAGGGGGGCTGGAAGGTGACCCTTGCCGTGCATCGGGGAGACGAGGAAAATCCGCACCGGATCATGCAGATCTGGCCCGGATATTATGACGGCACGCTTTATGGGCTGGCGGTTGATCTGGGGTCCACCACCATTGCGGCGCATCTGTGTGATCTGTTGACCGGGGAAGTTGTTGCCTCATCCGGCGTGATGAACCCGCAAATCCGGTTTGGCGAAGACCTGATGAGCCGGGTCAGCTATTCGATGATGAACGCGTCGGGTGCCGAGGAAATGACCAACGCCGTGCGCGAGGGCATGAACGGGCTGTTCACACAGATCGCATCGGAAGCCGAGATCGACAAGCAGTTGATTGTGGACGTGGTGTTTGTCTGCAATCCGGTCATGCACCATCTTTTTCTGGGCATTGATCCGTTTGAGCTGGGTCAGGCCCCCTTTGCCTTGGCCACGTCCAATGAGATCCGGCTGCGCGCCTCTGATCTTGATCTGAACATCCATCCGTCGGCGCATGTATATCTGTTGCCCTGTATTGCGGGACATGTGGGGGCCGATGCGGCCGCCGTGGCGCTGAGCGAGGCGCCGGACAAGTCCGATGACCTTGTCCTGATTGTCGATGTGGGCACCAATGCGGAGATATTGTTGGGCAACAAGGATAAGGTGCTGGCCTGTTCGTCGCCAACCGGCCCTGCCTTTGAGGGCGCGCAGATCTCGTCCGGGCAGCGGGCGGCACCGGGCGCCATCGAGCGGGTGGAGATTGACCCGATGTCAAAGGCACCGCGGTTCAAGGTGATCGGATGTGATCTGTGGTCAGATGAGGACGGCTTTGAGGAGGCGATTGCCAGCACCGGGGTCACCGGGATTTGCGGATCGGGTATTATCGAAATGGTCGCTGAGATGCGCATGAACGGAATTGTCGACGCCCCCGGACTGATCGGGACGGCAGGTCAGACAAATTCGGCCAATGTTTTTGCGGATGGGCGCACAAATTCCTATCTGGTCTATGACGGCACCGCAAAGGGCGGCCCAAGGATCACCGTCACCAACCGCGACATTCGCGAAATCCAGATGGCCAAGGCGGCGCTGTATTCCGGCGCGCGGCTTCTGATGGATAAGTTCGGGGTGGAAAAAGTGGATCGCGTGGTGCTGGCCGGTGCGTTTGGCGCGCATATTTCGACCAAACACGCGATGGTGCTGGGGATGATCCCGGATTGCCCACTGGACAAGGTGACATCAGCCGGTAACGCCGCCGGCACCGGTGCGCGAATTGCGCTGCTCAATACCGATGCCCGGCTGGAAATCGAACAGACCGTGCGCGACATTCACAAGGTAGAAACCGCAATCGAGCCGCGTTTTCAGGAGCATTTTGTCAATGCCTCCGCCATCCCCAACGCTGTTGAGCCATTCCCTATTCTCAATTCGATCGTGACCTTGCCGACCCAGACGTTTAACACGGGCGGAAGTGGCCCGGACAGCGGCGATGGCGGTGGTGGTGGACGCCGCAGACGGCGGCGCGCATGATGTGCGCTCACAAAACAGGATCAGCAGATGGAAAATGACCTTCAACCTAATGCCGAACAACGCAACTTCTGGGATCAACTGGCCGGTCCCAAGTGGGTCCGGCTTGGCGATGGCATGGACAGGCTGCTGGCTCCGATATTGGAAACAGTGCTGGATGTGGCAAATCTGAAGCAGGGCGACCGGGTTCTGGACATCGGATGTGGCGGCGGTACCAGCACTCTTGCAGCGGCGCACAGCGTCGGCCCGGACGGACATGCAATGGGGGCCGACATTTCGGAGACGCTGCTGAGACTGGCGCGGGACAGGGCGCAGGCCGCAGATGTGTCAAACGCGGCGTTTCAGCTCTGTGACGCGGAGACCCATGAATTTGAAACCAACAGCTTTGATGCCATGATTTCGCGTTTTGGCGTGATGTTCTTTGGCGACCCGGCGGCGGCCTTTGCCAATATGGCGACGGGCCTTCGGCCCGGTGCGCGGATTACTTTTGCCGCCTGGGGCCAGATCCCCAACAATCCCTATTTCACCCTGCCCGCCGCCGTGGCCCGCAAACATTTTGGGGCCGCGCCGCCCAAGACAGACCCCGATGATCCAGGCCCCTTTGCGTTTCGTGATCCGGCACGGGTTCTGGGCATTCTGAACGATGCCGGTCTGTCAAATGCTCAGGTGGATGTGCGTGAGATTGCCCTGACCCCACCGGACGGGGTGGCGGGTCTCGGTGCGCTTTGTGCCGAAATTGGCCCGGTTGAGCGGGCATTTCAACATTTCGATGCCTCGCAGGCAGATCGCAAAGCGGTCAACGCGGCCGTTGTCGAAGCCTTTTCGGTTTTTGAAAAGGACGGTGTTTTGCAAGTGCCTGCAGAGATCAACATCGTGACTGCCACGGTATCCTGACAGCCCTTGCGATAATCGCGCCTTGACCTTTTGCGCCGCCCCGCCTAATCGAAAGGCAGGCGGCGGGTATGGTGAAAAGGTATCACGGCAGCTTCCCAAGCTTTAGTTACGAGTTCGATTCTCGTTACCCGCTCCAGCCTCCCTTATTTCATCCAGACCTTCCTGCGGCGCGCGGTCCAGGGCCTGTTTGGTTTGTTCCAGCATGTCGAGAAACCGGCGGCCCGCGTCGATCCGGCTGCGGACCTCCACGATCTTGCCATCAAGGAACCCGCTGGCATCCGGCGCGGTCCTGTCCAGGGCCATGAATTGCCCGACAAAGACAGTGATGTCCGCGATGCTCAGCCCTGCCGCCTGCGCGTCTCGGATCACCTCAAGCGTCAGCACGGCGTCCTCGGGGTAGATGCGGTATGTGTTGGAGGCGTCGGGATCAGTATCGGAGCGGATTAATCCATGCCGTTCATAAAAACGAATGGTATCGCGGCTGACCGCCGCGCGTCTTGCCAGCTCGCCGATGCGCATCATACCTCCAATACCATTGACAGTGGTCAATTGTTCATAGTTCACTCAGGGTGGCACGGCAATCCTGAAACGCAGGGTGACTGGAGCAAGCCAGAACAGAGTCAGACAAGGGACCGGCGATACCAAATGCAAAAGGTCGACTTCAAACATGTGCTCAAGGCGCTCTACGCCCCGCCCGCCGACCGCTTTGTCAAGGTAGAGGTGCCGCCGATGTGGTTCGTCAAGGTCGATGGGACGGGCGATCCGAATACGGCGCCCGCGTATCAACAGGCCGTGCAATGCCTATATGGTGTCAGCTATGGGATGAAGTTTGCCGCAAAGCAGAAGCGTGAGCAGGACTATGTTGTTCCGCCGTTGGAGGGGTTGTGGTGGGCCGATGATCCTGTGGCATTTACGGCGCGCAAGAAAGACCTGTGGCGCTGGACGATGATGATTATGGTGCCGGATTTTGTCACCCGCGAGATGTTTGATGCTGCGGTCACCAAGACTCAGAACAAGATCGGTACTTTGCCGCAAAGCCTCCGATTTGAACGGTATGAAGAAGGGCGCGCATTGCAGACCCTGCACATCGGTCCTTACGACGCAGAGGCACCTACCCTTGCCGCCTTGCATGATCGGATCATGCCAGACCGTGGGCTGACCTTTAACGGGGCCCATCACGAGATTTACCTGAGCGATCCGCGCAGAACGGCCCCGGCCCGTCTGAGGACCATATTGCGACAACCTGTGCGGCCCGGTACCCGGAACGCTGACCCGACCTGAAAGGAAGACCCATGACCAATTCATGCCAAAGCTGCGGCATGCCGCTATCCAAGGATCCGCAAGGCGGCGGCACGGAGGTCGATGGTGGCAAAAGCACCAAATATTGTTCGATCTGCTATGATGCAGGCGCCTTTCGGCACCCTGATGTTTCCGTAACCGAGTTCCAGCATCAATGCCTTGAGGCCCTCCGCCGGTCAGGCATGCCGAAAATCATGGCCTGGATGTTCACCCGTGGCATTCCCCGGCTGGACCGATGGACAGAGGGCTGAATGCCCCTCCTGCTAGTCCATCAATATATCACCAAACTGGTCGCGCAGGTTGCGCTTGAGCACCTTGCCGGTCGCATTGCGCGGCAGCACATCGGTAAAGACCACGCGGTCGGGCAATTGCCATTTTGCGATCTTGCCTTCAAAAACGCCCAGAATATCCGCTTCGCTCGGCTCTTGCCCCTCGGCCTTTACGGCAACCAGAACGGGACGTTCATCCCATTTCGGATGCCGCGCGCCGATCACTGCGGCATCCGACAATTGTGGATGCGCAATGGCGATGTTCTCCAACTCAACCGAGCTGATCCACTCGCCACCTGATTTGATGATGTCCTTGGAGCGGTCCTTGATCGTGACATAGCCATCGGAATCCATCGTGGCGACATCGCCGGTGTCGAACCAGCCATTGGTCAAGGTTTCGTCACGGGTTTTCCTGAAATAGCTGTCCAGAATCCAGTGTCCGCGCGTGACCAGATCGCCCTGGGTGGTGCCATCATGGGGCAAGGGCTGTCCATCGTCGTCCATGATCTCCAACTCGACACCAAACACCGGACGCCCCTGACTTTCGCGCAGGCGGTGCTGCTCCTCAAGCGGCAATTCGGCGTGTTTGGCCAGTGGTTGATTGACCGAGCCGACAGGTGACATCTCTGTCATGCCCCAGGCATGAATGGTGTCCACGCCAAATTCTTCGCGGAACTGCGCTATCATTGACGGCGGACATGCTGAGCCGCCCACAACCGTACGCTTGAGACTTTCAAGCGCACTTCCCGCCGTCTTGGCCTCGCCCAGCAGGCCCAGCCAGATTGTCGGCACCCCCAGAGCAAGGGAGACCCTGTAGGTGTCGATAAGTCCGACCAGTGACGGCCCATCCAGACCCGGCCCCGGCAACACCATACGCGCGCCCATCATGGCACAGGCATAGGGCGCGCCCCAGGCGTTCACATGGAACATCGGCACCACCGGAAGAACGATCTCGGTGGCCGATATGCCAATACTGTCGACCAGATTGATGGCAAAGGAATGCAGCACCGTGGAGCGGTGCGAATAGAGGACACCCTTGGGGTTTCCGGTGGTGCCGGACGTGTAGCACAGGCTTGACGCGGTGTTCTCGTCAAAATCGGGCCAGACATAGGTTTCATCACCCCCGGCAACCAGGTCGTCATAAAAGATCAGCCCCGGCAACGCCTTGGCCGCTTCTTCGTCCGCACCTTCCATCAGCACGATATGGTCCAGATGGTCGAGCTTGTCGCGGACGGCGGCAACCAGCGGCACAAAGGTCTTGTCAATAAAGAGCACCTTGTCTTCGGCGTGGTTGAGAATGTAGATCAACTGCTCGGGAAAGAGGCGCGGGTTGATGGTGTGACAGACAAACCCGCCGCCGGAGGTGCCGAAATAAATTTCCAGATGGCGTCGGTTGTTCCAGGCGATGGTGCCACAGCGTGCCTGAGGTTCCAGCCCCAGCTTGCCCAGTGCCGATGCAAGCTTGCGCGCATTCAGCTCGACCTGACCCCAGGTGGTGCCTTCGACCCCGCCGCCAGTGTTGACCGAATGGATTTCAGCCGTTGAATGGTAGCGCCCCGCATGGGCGATCAGGCTTGAAATCAGCAAGGGTTGCGTCATCATTTGGCCAAGCATTTCCGGGTCTCCTGTTGTCCGATTTTCAACCAGATTGACCAAGAACGCAGGCACATGCAAGCGGTGGTTTTTGCGGGAAAATTCCACGCCGCCAGCCGGGCATCGCCGCCCGTGGGGCCGGAAGGCGGACACATTCGCCTTGACGCACCGGGGTGCCGCCCCCTACCCCAATATCAGGGCCGCGCCCCCGCAGGGGGCCTCTTTCAAATGCAAGGAGCATACCGCCATGACGCTTACAGTCCGCCCCGTTGAACCAACCGACCGGCAGGCCTGGGATCACCTGTATCAGGGGTATGCCGCGTTTTACAAAGTGGCACAGACACCGGAAATGCGCGACCGGGTCTTTGGCTGGTTGATGGATCCGGCCCGGGAGTGCAACGGTCTGGTGGCCGAAGACGATGACGGGGCCTTGGTCGGCCTGACCCATTACCGGCCATTTGCCAGCCCCCTGCGCGCCGCTGTGAATTGTTTTCTGGATGATCTGTTTGTCGATCCTGCCGCCCGTGGGTCGGGGGCTGCGGAGGCCTTGATCGAGGCAGTCGCGGACGAGGCCCGCGTCCAGGGCTGGGCGACGGTGCGCTGGATCACGGCGGATGACAATTACCGCGGGCGCGGCGTTTATGACAAGCTCGCAACCCGGACAATGTGGGTGACTTACGATTTGAAGGTCTGACCCTTTCTGGCGCGCCGGAGGCCCCGGATCAGGTCCGGGGCTGATTTGTCAGCGGGGGGTGCCCGCGTTTGTTCGTGGCCTTTTGGTGCGGGCGTCGGATTGAGTTTATTTTGAAAGATGAAGGTGGATCGGGCGCAGATCCTGCATGTGCCGATGACCCGCGCCTTGGCTGCTGGGCTCGGGAGGTATCCGCATCCGACAGGCCCGCCTCTAGTCGCGGTGCTTGAGAATGTAGTCCACAAGCGCCGCGGTTGACCCGTCCTTGCCCGTTGTGGCCTTCACACCTTCGACAACAGGTTGCAGCGAGGTTGCCAGTTCCTTGCCCAGTTCAACGCCCCATTGGTCGTATGAATTGATCCCCAGAACGGCTCCCTCGACAAACACACGGTGTTCGTAAAGCGCGATGATCCCACCCAGGGTGAAGGGGTCAAGCTGCGGGTAGACCAGCGTTGTTGAAGGACGGTTGCCTGGAAAAACCCGGTGCCGCGCCTGTTTTTCCAGCTCTGCGCCCGTCAGTCCCCTTGCCGCCATCAAGGCGCGCGCCTCGGCCAGCGGGCGGCCCCGCATCAGGGCTTCAGATTGTGCCAGACAATTGGCGACAAGCAACTGATGATGGTGGATCAGGTCGGGTTCATGGCCATTGGCCGCCACTATGAATTCGCAGGGGATCACCCGTGTGCCTTGATGGATGAGTTGGTAGAAGGCATGTTGCCCGTTGGTGCCTGCCGCCCCCCAGACCACGGGGCCGGTGTGATGGGTGACCTCCGATCCATCCATCTGAACGGATTTGCCGTTTGATTCCATCTCAAGCTGTTGCAGGTAGGACGGCAGAAGCGTCAGACGCTGATCATAAGGCAGCACGGCGCGTGTGGCATAGTCGCAAATCTGGTTGTGCCAGATGCCGACCAGCGCCAGCATGACGGGCATGTTTTCCAAAGGCTCTGCGGCACAAAAATGCCGGTCCATCGCCTGCCCCCCGCGCAGGAACGCGTCAAAGCCCCTGGGGCCTATGGCGATCATCACCGACAGGCCAATCGGACCCCAGACAGAATAGCGCCCCCCCACCCAGTCTTCAAATCCGAAGACCTGAGTGGCGGGGATGCCAAAGGCCGCCGTCTTGTCCTCTGCCGTGCTCAGGGCGGCAAATTGGGTGGCCGGATCGCCACCGTGATCCACCATCCATGCCCGCGCGGTACGCGCGTTGGTCATGGTTTCAATGGTGGTGAAGGTCTTGGACGCAACAATCACCAGGGTTGTCGCGGCATCGAGACCCCGCAAGGTATCGGAAATATGTGCGCCATCCACATTCGACACAAAATGGCAGCGCGGCCCGTCGTGATAGGGCGCAAGGGCAGCAACCGCCATTGCAGGCCCCAGATCGGAGCCGCCGATGCCGATGTTGACCACATCCGTAATGCCGTCAGACCGGACAGTGCGCGCAAAATCCCGCATCCGGTCCAGCGTTCGGTGAATGTCGGGCATGACGTCCGCACCGTCCACCAGGACCGGGCCGCCATCGAGGTTTCGCAGAGCAGTATGCAACACCGCACGGTCTTCGGTGGCATTGATCCGGGCGCCCGCAAACATCGCCTTGCGCTTTCCGGGCACATCTGCCGCCTCGAACAGGGCAATGAGATCGGCGCGGGTGTCATTATCCAGGTTGGTCTTGGAATAATCCAACCGCATCGTGCCGGTTTCTACCGCATAGCGCACGGCCCGGCGCTCGTCCTCGAATTGCGCCAGAATGGGCCGGTCGCGCAGCCCTTCCAGGCGCGAGGCAAGTCGGGCCCAGATCGCTTTCATGCTGCCCAATGGACGGTACCCCCCCCCAGAACGCGGACAATCGGCGCGTCTTCGGCGTCCAGTGAAACGGCGCGGGCCAGCGCCTCGCGCTTGGCCTCTCCGAAAATGACCAGATGTCTGGACATTGCCCCGTTCAGCACATGGGCCGGCAGAGTTACCCGGTCAATGTCCTGACCCTCGGCCGAGATCGGGCACAACAGCGGCGCGTCATGGGCCAGGGCCCGCTGTAACCCACGCGCGCCGGGGAAAAGAGATGCGGTGTGCATGTCTTCGCCCATGCCCAGCAAAACCAGCGACAGGGGCAACTCCGGCGCCACAGCCGGGGCGGACATCTCGGCCCCCTGCGCGGCCGTTACACCATCGACGTAATAGGGAACAAACCGGGCCTGCGCCGCCCGTCCGGTCAACAGCCGCTGGCGGACCAGTGCCGTGTTTGACCGGGGGTCATCCTGTGGCACCCAGCGTTCATCCGTCAGCATCACATGCACCCGGTCCCATTCAAAATGAATGCCGCTGAGGATGTCGAAAATCGGCCCCGGACTGCTGCCGCCGGGGACCGCAAAAGAGGCGGTTTCATGGGTCAGGAGGCAGCTCTGCAATTCCCCGGCAAGCAGGTCGGCAACATGCATCGCCAGCATCTCGCGGTCCGCGTAGTCAATGATATTCATGATGTTACCTCTCGCCATACGCGGCCATCGCGCCGCATCAACTCAATCGAATCGGTCGGCCCGTCAGAGCCGCTGTCGTAGGGTTTGGGCACATCATGGCGTGCCTCCCATCCCTGGATGATCGGGTCCGTCCAGGCCCAGGCGGCTTCGACTTCGTCGCCGCGCATGAACAGGGTCTGGTTGCCCCGGATCACGTCCATGATCAACCGCTCGTAGGCGTCCACATGATCGCTGTCGTCGCCAAGGGCCTCGGCAAATGTCATATCAAGGGGCACATCAATGAGCCGCATCCCCCCCGGACCGGGTTCCTTGATGGTGACACCCAATGTGATGCCTTCGTTGGGTTGCAGCCGGATGGCCAGAACATTGCGGTGGCGGCCAGCCTCTTCGCCAAAGATCGAATGTGGCGTTTCCTTGAACACAACGGTGATCTCGGAATAGCGTGCGCTCATTCGCTTGCCGGTGCGCAGGTAGAATGGCGTCCCGGCCCATCGCCAGTTGCTGATGTGGGTCTTGAGGGCGATGAAGCTTTCTGTCCGCGACCGCGGGTCACCCACCGCAGTCCGGTAGCCGGGCATTTCGGCCTCATTGCAGGCTTCTGCCTGATACTGACCCCGGCTGATGTGGTGGTTCTGCACGGGATCAAGGGCGCGGATCACCTTGAGCTTTTCATCCCGCACCGCATCAGGATCAAAGCGCGCGGGTGGCTCCATTGCGATCAGGCACAGCAATTGCATCAGGTGATTCTGCACCATGTCGCGCATCGCCCCCGATTTGTCATAATACTCACCGCGTCCGCCGACACCGACGGTTTCGGCAACGGTGATCTGAATGTGATCGACGTATTGCGCGTTCCACAACGGTTCAAACAGCATGTTGCCAAACCGCACGGCCATCAGGTTCTGCACCGTTTCCTT
>CAXBKL010000096.1:0-14018 GCA_963976125.1 uncultured Sulfitobacter sp.
GCTATGAATCACGCAGCCATCTCAGCCTCAAGTGAATTAATGGGTCCTGAGCCTAAGGAACATAAAGGTTCACCGCACCGGGTTTCACCAACGGCGGGCAAGAGATCCCCGGAAATCTTCGGCATCTGGTCGCAGCTACACGATGACCTGCACAGGCGGCACGCGCCCCGTAACCCTTTGTTAACCTCGCTTGGCAATGATTGTTACGAGGAGCTTAAAATGCGTATCATTTTGTCAGCCGCAATCATTGCCATCCATCTTGTCGCTTCCCCGGCTCAGGCGGGCGCCTGGCTTCGGGAAAAGGGGGCATCCTTCACATCCTTCTCCCTTAGCACAAGCTGGTTTCGCGATGCGCGCAGCAGCGGCTATATGGAATTCGGGATCACCGAAACCAGCACAGTTGGCATTGATCTGGGTCTTTCGCGCAACCAGAACGGCAAGAAACTTGCCTATGGCACATTGTTTCTGCGCCGTGCATTGCGCGCGAACAATGGGGCAAATATCTGGGCTTATGAGGTTGGGCTGGGCGCGACCTATGGCGGTGCCGGTACCCAGGCCCTGCCGCATTTCAAAACCGGCCTGTCTTTCGGCCGGGGCATCAACATCAAGGAGAAAGGCGGATGGCTCGCCGCGGACGCCGCCATCCTGTGGGGCCTACAGAAGGACAACCATGTTGCAAAACTGGACACCACTGTCGGTCTTAATTTCACCGACCACCTCGCGGGCATTCTACAACTCAATTTCGCGCGTCAGGAAGGCGAAACATTCAGCTATTTTGAACCGTCTTTTGTAATCAATCCCCGTAATACCGGGCTCAAGCTTCAGATCGGGCTGATAACACCGCTGGACGATGCCGCCAAAACGGCGCTAAAGCTGGGGCTATGGCATGAGTTCTGAAGGTTCCCCCCCGACACGTGAACCATGCGAGGGGGCATTGGGGGCTACCTGTTGTCCATCCGAACCTGCGCCATGACCCGGCCCCGCACTTCCTGCGGCCAGACCAGCCTGATCTGATCCCGATCCCCACCCTGACGCAGATCGACGTGCGGCTGCGCATATTGCCGGACGTTCGCGCTGTTGCGCAACGCTCCAAGGGTCACGATGCTATCTACGTTCAACGCTTGCCCGGAAAATGGCAGATAAGCCGCCGCATCAATTTGCCAGGTGTTCGATTCGCTGCTCTGGGTGAAATCGACATGGGCGGGGCATTCGACCTGAATGCTGACGTTGTTGAATGAATTTCCGGTCATGACAATGTTTTTGCACCGCGACATATCAAGGTCCGAGAACGTTGTGTCGACCCTTTCAACCCGGTCAATCGTACCATTGATGCTGCGGAACCGGTTGCCAATGATCGACAGACCATTGAGGAATTGCCCGGCCCCATGTGGCTTTATCACGATATAGCTGAACCAGGGCGCCACTTCACCCGACAGAAACACATTGTCCGTGATGCTCAGCGAACTGAATGAAAATCCCCCTGTAAACGCCGGTGTCGGATCCTGCTCATTGGTCCATTCGATGAAACAATTGTCGACGTAATTGTTGGTGAAAACCGAACTGGTGTTTGTCGTCGCCAGAATGAGTCCGGCAGACCGAATGCCATTCTCGACCCCATCCCCCTGAAAGAAATGGTTGCCAGTGATAATGTTGTTCTGCCCTGAAATCATGCCGAAATGACGGAACCGCGTCGCCCGGTTGTCCCGCAGCTTGAGGTCATTTGCATTGACGTTAAACCCGATCGACCGCCGATTGGGCACGTTGAGCGCATCCTCCGCTGACAGGAACTGACAGCGGTCGATCAACATACCCTGACACCCGCCGCCGATTGATGTGATCCCCCGATCCGCTGGCCGGGTGATAAAGCAGTCGCGCAGATGGAACGTCGACCCGGTAACCGCCAGCATGATCCCGCTGCACCGGCTGTTGCATTGGAATTCGATCTCGGACATCACAAATTTGCTGAGCTGTGCAAAACCGCCGAAATCCACCAGGTATTTGAATTTCCGGAATGTGAAATTCTGCGTGCCTGCTGCATCATACAGCGGCGCACTCAAGGTAATCTCGTTGTTTGAAAGGTTTTTGGACCGCACATAGACCTCGCGGCCAACGCCCGATCCTTCGACGAGCGACCCAACGGGGATGGCGCCAATGTTGTTCACATTGCGCAGGGTATAGGCCTGGCTGGCGGAATAGGTCGCTTGCGACGTAAAAGTTTCAGTGTCCCACGCCGGGCTGTCCGCCGCTTCCAACTGACCGTTCCGGATCACGCGGCGGGTGGCATAGAACGTCCGGTCCGGCACCGCCCCCTGCATGTCCAGCGGCCCGGTCACATTCACCTTGCGACCGCCCAGATCAAAAGACTCGTGATCCGCATTGTTCAATAGCGCCTGAAACCCCTTGAGAAAGGCCAATTCCTCATCCTCGAACGCTTCGATATAATTGGGCAAGTCAAAGTTGCGCCGTAACTGCAAGACCGCTTGCGTCGGCATGCTGACCGTCCCCTCAAACCGCGTTTGAGTGTCAAAGGTCACGTCATTATTAAGCCGAAATACCCCCTCAGGAATGTACACCGTACGCCCGTTGGCCGCAGCATTTGCAGCCTCGAACGCCGCAGTATTATCCGTCGATCCGTCGCCAATCGCACCATAATCGGTGACATCCACCACGGACAGCATGTCCCGGATGAATACGGACGTTATGTCTTCAATGATGATGTCGTCGATCCGGACGATGCCGCCATTCGGACCTGTCAGGTCCAGACCGAAATGCCCATAAACCGGCTCTGTCCCCCACACCATGTCAACGCCACCGCGCGCGCCTACGCCAACGATTGCGCTCACTTCCACCACGTCGCCGTAGTCCGTCAATGTCGTGGCCGGACCAAACTCCGCAAGGCCGGACACCCGCGTTCCGTTCCCACGCGCCGGATACCCGGCAATCCGCACCGATGGGAATGACCCGCTGATCGCCTTCACACGTGCGCTGATGCGCAAATAGCATCCCGGCAACAGCGGCGTTTGCCCCATGTACCGCAACCGTTGGGTATTGCTGGTCTTCAACAACTCCAGACTGCCCGAAAAATCCTGATCTGCCGCGATAAACAGCGCGTTTGCCGCACCGTCGTAGGTATCGGAACCCGGCGTGCCATCGCCGCTTGAAAAAACATCCAACCCATCCTCAAAGGCCGGGGGCATCAGCACCACGCCGTCGGTAATCGCCTTGTTCATGTAAATACCCTTTCCCCAGGAGACCGCCGCCACTGGCAGGTTTCCAATTGATTGCGCCACGACCCGGCGCTTGCCGGTTCAACGGCTGGGAAATATCAACAAGGACTTAATCGGGATTGCCGCCATCGCGCGGTGGCCACGCAACACATCAAAGGGCGTTCAGGCTGAAAAATCGGACGCCTGCAGGATCTGCACACCACCAATGCGCCACCCCTGATCGGTTTGCACCATGCGGTACAACAACAGATGTTGCCGCCCCTTGGCATCGACAATCTGTACCTTCTGGAACAGAATACTGCCCCGTTCTTCAATCTCAAGATAGGTCACCTCGGCGGGCCGCCAGACCATTGGGTAGCCTTGCGTCACCATCCGCTGAAAATTCTGCGGGCTTTGGAACAACCGTTGCAAATCAGGTGTGGCATAGGTGAAGGCTTGCTCGAAATCATCAGCCTTGAACGCCTCGATCTGACTGCTGATCGTGTCTTCAATCTCGGCTTGCTGCGCTGCCACACCAAGGGCCGCAAGCAGGGTCATCATCACCCCACCGACCATCGCCAACAGTTTTTTCCGCATGGATCATCCCCTTTGCCGCACACCCCAATGGTAAGGCGCGCGCGGCATCAGGCAAGGGTTTCAGCCCGCAATCAGTTTGCCCGCCAGTGCATCTTCAATCAATTGCACCGTCTCGTCGACACCATAAAGCGCGATAAATCCGCCAAATCGCGGCCCCTGTGACGCACCCAACAGCACTTCGTAAAGCGCCGTAAACCAGTCGCGCAGTGGATCAAACCGTTCCTTGCCAACGGCAAAAACCATGCTCTGCAACGCCTCGGCATCCAGCCCGCCATCCCAGGCGCGCAGGTTCTCGCACAATTCTTCCAAGGCTTCACGCTCCAGGTCACTTGGCACCCGGAATACCTTCTTTGGCTTTACGAAATCATTGTAGTAGCGCACCGCATGATCTGCAGCTGCATCCATGCCGGGGTTGTTTTCAGAGTTCGCATCGGGCGCATAACGCTGAATGAAACCCCACAATTGCGATTTGTCCTCGGCCGAGGACACAGAGGCGAGGTTCAGCAACATCGAAAACGGCACAACCATATCGGATTTGGGCACGTCGCCACCGTGGATATGCCAGACGGGATTGTTGAACCGCGCTTTCACGTCCTGTGTTTCATAGGCCCGCAATTGCTGGTGGTATTCGTCTACCGCCTTCGGGATCACGTCAAAATGCATCCGCTTGGCCGTCTTGGGCTTGAGAAACATGAAATACGACAGGCTTTCCGTGCTGGCATAGGTCAGCCATTGGTCAATCGAAATACCGTTGCCGGATGATTTCGAAATCTTCTGCCCGCTCTCATCGAGAAACAATTCATAGCTGAAGTGTTCCGGCTTTCTGCCCCCCAATATCTCGCAGATCCGGTCATAGATCGCCGTGTTGGTCGCGTGTTCCTTGCCGTACATCTCAAAATCAACGTCCAGCGCCGCCCAGCGCGCGCCAAAATCGGGCTTCCATTGCAACTTCACGTTGCCTCCCGTCACGGGCAGCGTCATCTCAGTACCATCTTCGTCATCAAAGGTGATCGTGCCGTCCCTGGCGTTCACCTGCTTGATCGGCACATACAACACCCGCCGTGTAACGGGATGGATCGGCAGGAATATCGAATAGGTCTGACGCCTTTCCTCACGCAATGACTTAAGCATGACGGCCATGATCTCGTCATACCGCTCTACGGCGCGTAGCAGTATTTCGTCAAACTGCCCCGTCTGGTAGAATTCCCTGGCCGAATAAAACTCATATTCAAACCCGAAAGTATCAAGAAATCGCCGCAGCATCGCGTTGTTGTGATGCCCAAAACTCTCATGCGTTCCAAACGGATCCGGCACCGACGTCAGCGGCTTGTGCATATGCTCGGCCAGCATCTCTTGCTGTGGCACATTCCCAGGTATCTTGCGCATCCCGTCCAGATCATCCGAAAAACAGATCAACTTGGTCGGAATATCGGAAATCTCTTCAAACGCCCGCTTGATCATCGTCGTTCGCAGCACCTCTCCGAAAGTGCCGATGTGGGGCAAGCCGGACGGACCATAGCCTGTCTCGAACAAGACATATCCTTTTGCCGGCGGCTTGGAGGCATACCGTTTGAGCACCCGACGCGCTTCTTCAAAGGGCCAGGCTTTGCTGCTCATCGCCGCATCATGCATCTCAGACATGTTTGATCTTCCATTTCTTGCCGATTCTGCGCCCTATACGCACAGGCAACCGTGTACCTATTGCCTAGGCCTCATTGCGTCAATATTCTGCACTGCAACATAAATTCCCAAAGGATATTTCCCATGACTGACGGCCCCTCCCTCGCGCTCAGCGCCCAGGACTGCCTTGTGGCACTCATGGTTGCGGTCTCTGCCTCTGACGAGGACATTCGCACGGCGGAACTGGTGAAAATCCAATCTGCTGTGAACATGCTCCCGATTTTTGCCGATTTCGACAATGATCGCCTGAGCGTTATCAGCAAAACGGTGTTTGACCTGTTTGAACAAGAGGATGGTCTGGACGCCCTCTTTGGCCTTATCCGCGAGGCCTTGCCAGAGCGGCTTTATGAAACTGCCTATGCGCTGGCCTGTGATGTGGCCGCGGCTGATGGCACCCTGGAAGAAGCGGAGCTGCGCCTTCTGGAGGAAATCCGCTATGAGCTGGAAATCGACCGCCTGCACGCCGCCGCCATCGAACGCGGCTCGCGCGCACGCCATTTGAGTTGACTTGCGCTGCCCCGGACACGCTCCGGGGCCGCGGCCCTCAATGGATCTTGATCGGCAACAACACGCACTCCGAATAAAGCATATCTATCTCGGATGGATGCAGCAGCCCCTGCTGGCAGAACCGGGGCGTGGCGAACTCGCGTACTTCGTCCGGTTCGATTCCCTTCGCCGCAAATCGTCTGTCCAGTGATAATATCGCATCGCGCTCCGGCAATACCGACGCCGCGATGCGCCCCGCATAGCGGGCAAAGAGCGCCTGTTGGCCGCAATACATGATCTCATGCGTGACAAAATCGTCATGCTTCTTTTGTGGATACACCACCATTACACACAGCCCCTCCGGCGTCTCCACCGCCACTGGCCGCAGCCGGATCAACCCCTGATGATCCGCAATCACCTTGCGGTCCTTTACTGTCAGTCGATCTCCCAAGGCCAGCGGATCATCATGCACCACCAATTTGGATGCGTTGGACGGATGCCAGACCAGCCGATCTTTATCCAGCACCACCAATCCCGACTTTTCCAGCACCCGCACCGCTTCCTTGGCACTTGAAAAATTCGTGACCGTCACCGCCGGATCGGAGGTCGCCAGCTTCATCATTTTCTGCCCCATGCCCTGCCCGCGGTAGTCCTTGAGCACGTACCACGACGTCATGTCCGCCGTTGTCCTGATCCCCTGCGCCGTTTCACGCTGCGCATAGACCAATCCCAGAACCCCGACCATCTCGCCCTGATCCCGCATGGTGATCGCATAGCGCCCGTCCGGCCCTGACCACCGCCCTGCAACCAATCCGCGCCACCCGTCAATATCCCATTTGGCGCGCACAAAGACGCGGTTCATGAACTGCGCGACTTCCTCGCGCTCCTCGGGCTTTGCATAGGCCAGGTCCACCATTATCCGGCTCCTTGTTCGGCAATCAGTTGCGGCAAGGTCGTCCATTTTGTTCGTCCGCCATGCGTCAACCGATCCATCAGCGCCTCACTGAATGCCCAGGTCGGTTCATCCGTCTGCAAATGATGGGTGCAAAAACATGTCGGCTCTGCCTTTTCCGCCTCACCAGTCCGCCGCTGGCGCAGATGCACGACACATTGCTCCAGTGTCTTTTCGGTCCCCGCAAATTTTGCCCCCTCCTTCCAGCGGATCGGGTCAATATGCGCGTTGAAATGCAGCAGTCCTTTGACAGGCGACGGGTTTGGCCGGAGATAAAAATTCGACAGGGCCACATAGCCAAGGCGCGGCAGAATTTGCACCGTCTTGTCCGCAATCCGGTTCCACGGCGGCACAAAGACCGGCACCAGATTGGGCAACTCGGCGGCAACCATCCGCCGCCACCCTTCGCGCATGTCTGCCTCCTGCAAGGCCAGCTCGCGGGTCTGCCCCACCTCTGATGCCCCCGTTCCCCTGGCTTCGTGATTGATATGCGCAAACCCATGTTGCGTTGCATAAACACCGGGCGACGCCCGGAGCCGTTCTGCCAACCCCGGATCAATATCCGCTGGCACCACGGCAAGATGCATCGCCGCATCGAACCGCTCGGACAACGCGATCAACCGATCCAGATCCCCCGTGGGAGCCTGCGCATCGTCATCGCGCCACCAGAACGTCGGCACTTCTCCGGCACCCGCCCATAGACTCAACTCTGCTTCCAATTCCGACCAGGTCGCCATTTCTTCCCTTTCACCGACACACCTCAGGTGCCGTACATCGTGCTCCAGCGCTCGATCAGCGCCTGTTGCACCCTCTTGGCGCGTCTGTTCCACGTCTTCGCACCGGGTGGTGCCTCGCGGTTCGCCCGTGTTATCGCGGCCCGCTTGGCGTCATCTGCCGCAAAAATGGCAAACGCCATTTCGGTACCATCGCTGGCAGTGATATAGCCCGCCAGCGCCGAGACAAAATTCAGGGTTCCTGTCTTGGCATCCACATTGACCGGGTGATCCTTCACCGGGCGCCCCTTTTTGTCCCGCATCCTGAAGGGCTTTAGAATGGGGCGCAATGAACTGTCGCGCATTTTGACAAGCGCGGTGGCCATATCCAATGCAGTCAGCCGGCTGTCGTCTCCCAACCCTGAATGATCCACCAACTTGGGGGCTTTCATACCCAACGCGCCGATTGCCCAACGATTCATCTCTGCGGCTGAGGATTGCAGATCCCTCACAGGTCCGATCCGCTTTTGCGTCGCGGCAAGCCCGACCATTTCAGCAGTCAGATTTGTCGAGTGCTTCAGCATCCCCTGCAATATGCCAAGCAAATCGCCGCTTTGACGCTCTACCAGCGTTTCGCCCTCTGGTAACTCGCTGACAACCACCGGCTTGCCAAGCCGTATGCCCTGCGCCCCGCTCATGGTAGCAAAAACTTCGCCCGCATACAGCCCCGGTTTGCGCACCGGCAGCCACCGCGCGCCTTCTTTGCCCAAGGCCCCGCGCGCGACTGTCCAATGGTCGCGCCCCGCTGCGTCCTTGTACGTATAGACAGGCATGCTGCGATCCCGGACTTCCATCCGGGCCATGGTGACGTCGGGGCGATACTTTGCCGACCGCGCGTCCATCGTGACGGCATAGCCTCCGTTGGCTCGTTTCCACCCGAAATGCACCCGATTGTAATTCAGGGCCACGCCCGCGACTGCCGGATTATACGACACATGATCCGGCTGTTCGGGGTCGATCTGGTGCAGGGCCGGTAACGCGCCATCGTATACCTTCAACGCTCCTTTCACCCCATGAATACCCGCCGCCTTCAGATCGGCCGCCATTTTGGCGAGACCGTTGGTATCAAGTGTCGGATCACCACCACCAATCAACACCAGATCGCCTTGAACCTCACCGTTCACAATGCCCCCGGTCGCACACAACCTTGTCGCAAAGCGGTGCTGCGGCCCCAACGCATCCAGCGCGTAAATCGCGGTAACCGCCTTGGTGACGCTTGCCGGGGGTGTGCCGCTCTGCTCCTGCTGGCGTTCCAGCCAAACACCGGTTTCCGCATGCGCCACCGCAAAGGCAACCCGACCGCTCAGCTTTTCCGATCTGATAATGGTTTCAACATCGCGCACCGCGCGCTTGTTGATCTCTCCCCCCCTCAGTACCGGCCTGAGCGAAGCCGCAGGGGGGGCCGCCAACACCCAAGAGCCGGACGCCAGAACCGCAGCCGCTGACCCCAGGAAATTTCGTCTGGAAATTGCTCTAACCATACCGCATCTTAAACCCCACCGCGCAACCGTGGGCAAGCGTGACCGGGCAGATTTTGTCCCTGATTATTGCCTGTTATCTGCCACAGACGCATCGCGCGGGCCGGATCATGTTTGATGCCGCGCCGATGATACCACGCTGACAGCCCCAGCGAGGTAATGACCTCTGCCAATGGGATCCACCAATCATTCCCTCAGGGAGTTGGTCGGTGCTCTGGTCTCTGGCAGGCTTCGTGGAGGGGCCTGACGGCCCGCTCGGGGCGCGATTTGGACCTCAGACGCCCTTGGCGTTCGCCGCCGGGCTATTCTGTCGGTGCGGTTACACTGACCACACGCCTTTTGCCCGGATAGCGGTGGAAGACGCATCGTTCATCGGCACATTCACAAAACACCACGCGGGCGCCTCGGCCTGCGCCAGCATGTGGCCCAAGCGACCGGGAATCCGATAAGGGGCATATAGCGACGCCGCGCGGCTCATCCGCGCGGAAATGCGCTGTCCGGGTCGGGCCAGCACGCCAATGGGAACACTCTCCATAATCCCGCGCCAGTCCTGCCAAAGATGAAACTGCGCCATGTTGTCCGCACCCATCAGCCAGACAAACCGCGCCTGAGGATACAGCCTGCGCATTTTGGCCAGCGTCTGCGCGGTGTATCTGGTTCCCAACCGCGCCTCAATATCGGTCACCTCGACGCGGGGGTGCTGCATCACCTGCCGTGCGTGCGCCATCCGCTTTTCCAACGCGGCTGGCCCCTTGGTCTTGAGTGGATTTCCAGGGCTGACCAACCACCATACCCGGTCCAAACCAAACCGCTTGATCGCTTCGCGCGAGATATGTGCATGCCCCGCATGTGCGGGATCAAAGGAACCGCCCAAAAGCCCGATGACCTGACCGGGTGCCGCATGAGGAAGCTGGTAACGCAAGATTAGCACCGTCTTGTATCCTATCGATCCGTGTCAAACGGAACTGCCGCATCTTTGTCAATGCACATCGCATCCCACCTATCATCGGGGCCAGAACACGAATGTCCCGCCCGACAAACAGCACGCTGCATCACCTCTGCGTTGATCTTGCCCGATCAGCGCGATATGGCGGGACCAAATCTCATTTGACCAGACAGGAACCTCCCCATGGCCGCCTATCAATTTGTGTATCATATGTCCGGCGTCTCCAAGACTTATCCGGGCGGCAAGAAGACATTCGAGAACATCCATCTCAATTTTCTGCCCGGCGTGAAGATTGGTGTCGTTGGTGTCAACGGCGCGGGTAAATCTACCCTGCTGAAAATCATGGCCGGTCTGGACAAGGACTTCTCCGGCGAAGCCTGGGCCGCCGAAGGCGCCCGCGTCGGCTACCTGCCGCAGGAACCCAAGCTCGACCCGGATCTGACCGTCCGCGAAAACGTCATGCTGGGCGTGGCGAACAAAAAGGCGATCCTCGACCGCTATAATGAACTGGCAATGAACTACTCGGATGAAACCGCGGACGAGATGGCCAGCTTGCAAGACGACATCGACGCCCAGAACCTGTGGGATCTCGATAGCCAGATTGACGTCTCGATGGAGGCCCTGCGCTGCCCTCCCGATGATGCTGACGTGGCCTCCCTTTCCGGTGGTGAGGCCCGTCGCGTTGCCCTGTGCAAACTGCTGCTCGAAGCGCCTGACATGCTGCTGCTGGACGAACCTACCAACCACCTGGACGCCGAAACCATTGCATGGCTGCAACAGCACCTGATGGATTACAAAGGTACCATCCTGATCGTTACCCACGACCGGTATTTCCTTGACGACATTACCAGCTGGATTCTGGAACTCGACCGCGGCAAGGGCGTCCCCTACGAAGGCAACTATTCCGATTGGCTTGAGCAAAAGGCCAAGCGCCTGTCGCAGGAAGCGCGTGAGGACAAGTCCAAGCAAAAGACACTGGAACGCGAGTTGGAATGGATGCGGCAGGGTGCGAAGGCCCGACAGGCCAAATCCAAGGCCCGGATCAATGCCTACAACGAGATGGCAGAAAGCTCTGAGCGCGAAAAGCTGACCCGCGCGCAGATTGTCATCCCCAACGGACCCCGTCTCGGATCAAAGGTGATCGAGGTGAATGGCCTGAAAAAGGCAATGGGAGACAAACTTCTTGTCGAAGGTCTGTCATTCGACCTCCCGCCCGGCGGCATTGTCGGTGTGATCGGCCCGAACGGCGCTGGTAAATCGACCCTGTTCAAAATGCTGACAGGACAAGAGCAACCAGACGAAGGCACAATCGAATACGGCGACACCGTTGATCTTTCCTATGTCGATCAGTCCCGAGATGATCTGGCCGACGATGCCACGGTCTGGGAAGCAATCACCGGGGGTGCCGAGCTCATCAAACTGGGCGATGCCGAGGTTAATTCCCGCGCCTACTGCTCGTCCTTCAACTTCAAAGGTGGCGATCAGCAAAAGAAAGTCGGCAACCTTTCGGGGGGTGAACGTAACCGCGTGCACATGGCCCGCCTGCTCAAGGAAGGCGGCAACGTGCTGCTCCTTGACGAACCCACCAACGACCTCGACGTGGAAACCCTGCGTGCTCTGGAAGACGCTCTTGTTGACTTCGCAGGCTGCGCGGTCGTGATCTCGCACGACCGTTTCTTCCTCGACCGTATCTGCACGCACATCCTGGCCTTTGAAGGCGAGGCGCATGTCGAGTGGTTCGAAGGCAACTTCGAGGATTACGAAGAGGACAAGAAGCGCCGCCTGGGCGCAGATGCGCTTGAACCCAAGCGCCTGAAACACAAGAAGTTCGTTCGGTAGCCCACCAATTGCCCCCTCGCCGCACCAAGCTGCGGGGGCAGGCTCTTACAGCCAAGCCGCCAGCCAATCCCGGCAAGGGGTCATGATCCACCGCCCTTGAACCGAACCGGACGGCCTGACGTGACAAGGCATCTGTCGGCTTGACCTGTTGCAAGGAAACAGCGCAAGCCGATCAACGCCATGCGGGCTGGCAGATAAGCAGACCCCCAAACCGTGCGGCATACAGCGAATCCGTTCTGGCGACCCCGGCAGGATTCGAACCTGCAACCTGCCCCTTAGGAGGGGGCTGCTCTATCCAGTTGAGCCACGGGGCCGATCAGGGTTTTGTAGACCAGCGCAAGCGGGTTGTCATGGTTTCATACCAACCTTTTTAGTGCACGCTTGATCGGGCTGCGCTGTTCGCGCTAACTGTATCTAAATCATTCAGGATTATGAAATTGACAACCCCGACAAAACGCCCCCTCACCCTGCGCGATGTTTCTGATGCTTCGGGGGTGTCGGAAATGACCGTCAGTCGCGTGTTACGCAACCGGGGCGATGTGTCCGAAACCACCCGCGCGCGCGTTCTCGCAGCGGCCAAGGAACTGGGCTATGTCCCCAATCAAATTGCCGGGTCTTTGGCGTCGCAACGGGTCAATCTGGTTGCTGTCATTATCCCTTCCCTGTCCAATATGGTGTTCCCCGAAGTCTTGAATGGCGTGAACACCGTGCTCGAAGACACACCTCTTCAGCCGGTTGTCGGGGTAACGGATTACCTGCCCGAAAAAGAAGAACGTGTCCTGTATGAGATGCTGTCGTGGCGGCCATCGGGCGTCATTATTGCGGGGCTGGAGCACACCGACGCAACCCGCGCCATGTTGCGAAACGCCGGCATCCCGGTCGTTGAAATCATGGATACCGACGGGCGTCCCGTGGATGCGATGGTGGGTATATCGCATCGCCGCGCCGGACGGGAAATGGCGAAGGCAATCCTCAAGGAAGGCTATGAGCACATCGGTTTTATGGGCACCAAAATGCCCCTCGACCACCGGGCTCGCAAGCGGTTCGAAGGGTTCACCGAAGGGCTGGCCAAATCAGGAGTCGAGATCGAAGACCGCGATTTCTATTCGGGCGGCTCGGCGCTTGCCAAGGGGCGGGAAATGACCCAGCAAATGCTTGAGCGCTCACCTGACCTGGATTTTCTCTATTACTCCAACGACATGATCGGCGCAGGCGGTCTGTTGTACCTTATTGATCAGGGCATAGACATTCCCGGCCAGATCGGACTGGCCGGCTTCAACGGCGTTGAACTGCTTCAGGGTCTGCCGCGACAGTTGGCAACAATGGATGCCTGCAGGGCCGAAATCGGGCAGGCCGCTGCCCGTATTGTGTTGAACCACACCATTGATGAACCGGACCCGGATATTCCCACTCAGGTCACGTTGACCCCTACCTTGTCCTTCGGGGATACGTTGCGCCGAAATCGCAGGGGGTAGGCGATGCTTACCCTGTCCAACAGACTGGCCAGGCGCGTTTTTCTGGACCGCCACCGCCTGTCTGAGGCCCCGACCGGGGCGGCGTCGGGCGCGGATCTGCTTTCCCTTGTGCAAAGCCTTGGTTTTGTCCAGCTCGACAGCATCAACACCGTCGCGCGCGCCCATGATCTGATCCTGTTCTCACGCCGGCAACGCTACCGCCCCAAGGCCCTCAAGACCCTGTACGAACGCGACCGAGCGCTTTTTGAACATTGGACCCACGACGCAGCGGTCATTCCAATGTCTTATTACCCCCATTGGCGCTTGCGGCGCGCACGCGATGCGAAAAAGCTGCTGGGGCGGTGGCGCGACTGGCGGCGTGACGGGTTCGAAGCGCAGTTTCAGGCTGTACTCGATCAAATCCGCGAACAAGGACCGGTCTGTTCCTCGGACGTCGGCAAGGGCGAACCGCGCGGATCGGGCGGCTGGTGGGATTGGCATCCATCTAAAACGGCCCTCGAATACCTCTGGCGCAGCGGCGCATTGCAGGTCGTTGGCCGCGACGGGTTCAAGAAACGGTATGACCTGACCGAACGGGTGCTGGCCC
>CAXBKL010000097.1:0-13691 GCA_963976125.1 uncultured Sulfitobacter sp.
CGCCCGGCGCCACCACCGTCGCGGGTCCAACACCCTGACAGGTCGGACATTTTCCGGAGCGCCCGGTATTTGGCAGGCGCAGACCGCATAGCCGGGCGGGTTGTTGCATCACCGTGTCATGTATGTCCTTGACCCCTAAGGGATAAACTGCGCAATCACGCGGGTGAACACATCCGGCATATCCATCAACGTATAACCGCCCGGCGCGGTTCGCATGGCATAAAGGATCAGCCCGCCGCCGATTAAAACGGTGATGAATGACGCCCGAGGGGCGCGGCGGTCGGACAGGGCGGACAGAATCGAAGGGATCGAAAACGCGGCAATAATGATGCCAAGCACCAAGGCAAGATCAGGCTCCATAGCAACCTCCCATTTGACAATGGAGGCAGCTTATTCTGGATCGGAGGCGTAAATCAAACGCTCATCGCATGGGGCCACACGCAGGATATTGGTGCTGCCCGGCACATTGAAGGGCACACCGGCCGTCACAACAATCAGGTCGTTTTCATCGGCGAACCCTTCGCTGCGCGCCGCGATGGCTGCGGAAACAACCGCCTTCTTGAAACGGTCCAACTCTCCGGTCAGTACACAATTGGTGCCCCAACTCAGCGCCAGCCGGCGCGCGGTGCGGACCAGCGGAGTCAATGCAATGATCGGCACGCGCGGGCGTTCACGCGCGGTCAGCAAGGCGGTTGTGCCGCTTTGGGTAAAACAGCAGATCGCCTTGATTTCCGTCGTCTCCGCAATCTCGCGCGCCGCCGCAACAATGCCATCGGCAACCGTCATCCGGTCCGCGGTGCGCGAGGCTTCGATGATCTGGGTATAGGTCGGGTCGCGCTCCACTTCCGTGGCGACATTGTCCATCGTGGTGACGGCCTCGATCGGATAATCGCCCGCCGCCGATTCCGCACTAAGCATCACCGCATCGGCCCCTTCATAGATCGCCGTGGCAACATCGCTGACCTCTGCGCGGGTCGGCATCGGGCTTTCGATCATCGATTCCAGCATCTGCGTGGCAACAATTACCGGCTTGGCCGCAGAGCGGCATTTGCGCACCAGCCGCTTCTGAATGGGCGGCACATTCTGAACCGGCAGTTCCACGCCAAGGTCACCACGTGCCACCATGATCCCGTCGCTCACCTTCAGAATATCGTCAAAACGCTCGACGGCAGACGGTTTTTCGATCTTGGACAGCAGCGCCGCGCGCCCCTTGGCCAACACACGCGCCTCTTCGACATCCTCCGGCCGCTGCACAAAGCTGAGCGCCAGCCAATCCACGCCCAACCCGCATGCAAACTCCAGATCGGCCCGATCCTTGTCCGACAGGGCCGCCAGCGGCAACACCACATCCGGTACATTCACACCCTTGCGGTTGGAAATCTGGCCGCCCGTCACAACCTCGCAATTGGCAAAACCCGCGCCGCATTCCTTGACTTTCAGCCGGATTTTCCCGTCGTTTACCAAAAGGGCCGCCCCCGGCTCCAGGACTGCGAAAATCTCTGGGTGCGGCAGGCACACACGGGTCGCATCCCCGTCGGCCTCATCGAGATCCAGACGGAAATCCGCACCCGCCTCCAGCTCCGGCCCCTCGCCCGCAAACACACCAACACGCAATTTCGGCCCCTGCAGATCGGCCAGAATACCAATGGTGCTGCCGGTGTCCTCTTCGACTTCGCGGATGATCTGGTGCTTGGCCCGTATCTCATCATGGGTGCCGTGGCTCATGTTCAGCCGAAAAACATCGGCACCGGCCAGATGCAACGCCTTGATCATTTCAAAGGTTTCGGATGCAGGCCCCAGGGTGGCCACGATCTTCACATTCCGCAGGCGTCTCATGTGGTCCGTCCTATCATTTTTGCCGAAAGTTAGCGTTAACAGTCGTCACATCTCCTAGTTGTCATCGCCGTACCTGTCAAAGGTTTCATAGATTTCTTCCAACCAAAAAGGGCCGGCACCCCACTTCAGACCATTATCAGACGCCTTGACAGCGACCGGGGACGTAGCCACCTCTGACCAAAAGGAGACCAACATGCCAACAGACATTGAAATTGAACTACAGGCCGCCGCCTTTCGCCGCTTGCAAAAGCACCTGATGGAGGACCGGACCGATGTACAGAACATTGACCTGATGAACCTCGGCGGATTCTGCCGCAATTGTCTGGCGCGCTGGTACCAGGAAGCGGCCAACGAACGCGGCATCGAAATGGGCAAGGAAGAAGCCCGCGAACACTATTACGGAATGACGATGGCAGACTGGAAAGCCAACTACCAAACGGACGCAACAGGAACGCAGCAAGAGGCCTTCAAAAAGGCATTTGCAGAAAACGTCGGCGAGACCTGAACCGACCGCCGCCCCGGGTCTGATCCGGGGCCGCCATCTGCCTGGGCGGGGCCTGCCCTAAACAGCCACCTTGCGCATTTCGTCGAGATAGATCTCGCGCAGGCGCGGGGCCACCCGGCCCGGTGTGCCATCGCCCAGGGCAACACCGTCAATCTCAACCACCGGCATGACAAAGGCGCTGGCCGACGTGGTAAACGCCTCGTCCGCTGCCTTGGCCTCATCAATGGTGAAATTGCGCTCTTCAACCTCCATCTGCGCCTCACGGGCAAACCGCAGCACGGCGGCCCGTGTGATCCCGTGCAGAATGTCGGTGCTGAGCGCGCGGGTGATGATCTTGTTGCCCTTCACGATATAGGCGTTGTTGGACGTGCCTTCGGTGACAAACCCGTCCTCGATCATCCAGGCATCATCGCAACCCGCCTTCTTGGCCATCATCTTGCCCATGCTGGGATACAGCAACTGCACCGTCTTGATGTCGCGCCGTCCCCAGCGAATGTCCTCGATCGAGATGATCTTGGCCCCCTTTTTGGCCGCTGGATTGTCGGCCAGACCCGGCTTGTTCTGGGTAAACAGAACAATCGTAGGCTCTGTGGTTTCGGGGTCAGGAAAGGCAAAATCACGGTCGCCATCGGAACCACGGGTGATCTGAAGATAGATCAGCCCCTCGTCGATCCCGTTCAGGCGCACCAGTTCACGGTGCACCTCAAGCAAATTCGCCTTGGAAATCGGATTGCGCATCTCCAGCTCGTTCAGCGACCGCGACAAGCGCACCGCGTGGCCGTCAAAATCAATCAACTTGCCATCCAGAACGGATGTGACCTCGTAAACGCCATCCGCCATCAGGAACCCGCGATCAAAGATTGAAATCCGGGCGTCAGCCTCAGGCAGGTATTCCCCGTTCACATAAACTGTCCGCATGTCCTATCCCCATAATTCTGCAACTGGAGGGTGCACCCCATCCTCGTCAAATACCAAAGCGTTCTCTCGGTCTTCGCCTAACAACAGCGGACCATCAAGATCAACCACCTTTGCGCCCTGCGCCACCAATGTCGCTGGGGCCATGGCCAGCGACGATCCGACCATACAGCCGACCATGACACCATATCCTTCAGCAAGCGCCGCCGTCCGCAGTTTGAGCGCTTCAGTCAGACCGCCGGTCTTGTCGAGTTTGATGTTCACCACATCATACTTGCCCTTGAGATTGGGCAAGCTGCTGCAATCATGTGCGCTTTCGTCCGCGCAAACCGGCACGGGCCGTGCCATTCCAAGCAACGCATCATCGTCACCGGCTGGCAAAGGCTGTTCGACTAGGGCCACGCCAAGGCGCATCAGATGCGGGGCAAGATCGGCATAGACCTCGGCTGACCAGCCTTCATTTGCATCGACAATGATCGTCGATCCTGGCGCGCCGGCACGCACGGCCTCAAGCCGGGGCATGTCATCGGGCGTGCCCAGCTTGATCTTCAACAATGGCCGGTGCGCGTTCTTGGCCGCCTGCGCCTGCATCTCGGCAGGATCCGCCAGCGACAATGTATAGGCCGTGATTTCCGGCTTTGGCGCGGGCAGCCCGACCAATTCCCATACCCGCATGCCCGTCTGTTTGGCCTGCAAATCCCACAATGCGCAATCTACGGCATTGCGCGCGGCACCCGCCGGCAACAGATCGTACAGCGCCTCACGGGTCAGATCCCCGCTCAGGCCCTCGATCTGTGCCGTCACCGAGGCCAGCGTCTCGCCATACCGCGCATAGGGCACACATTCGCCCCGGCCCATCACCCCGCCATCACTGATCCGCACCGTCAACACCCTGGCCTCTGTCCGCGAGCCGCGCGAGATGGTGAACACCTGCGCCAGCTTGAACACATCCGGCGTCACCTCGATCTTCATGACATAGCTCCTCGCGTCGCAGCTGAGGGGGCACGCCACCTCCCCTGCTTCATCTTTCCAAATAAACTCAATCCCACCGCCGCAACCGGGCGGAGCGATCAGATAGCTGCCAGAGCATCCGCCAGGCGATCCGCACCCTGACGGAATGGATCAACGGTTGGCAATCCATATTCGGCCTCGATCTTCGCCATATAGGCAAGCGCCTCTTCTTCCGACAAATGCTGCGTGTTAATCGAAATGCCCACAACCTTGCAATTTGCGTTCGCAACCCTGGCAAGGGTCAGGGCAAGATCGCTGACCTGCGCAATGGTCGGCAGGTCATAATCCGGCAATCCGCGCATATGGGTCCGGGTCGGCTCATGGCACACAATCAGCGCGTCAGGCTGGCCGCCATGGATCAGCGCAAGTGTCACACCGGAGTAGCTGACATGAAAAAGACTGCCCTGCCCCTCGATGATGTCCCAATGATCGGCATCATTGTCGGGGGTCAGATACTCAACCGCGCCGGCCATGAAATCGGCAATAACAGCGTCCAGCGGCACGCCCGAACCGGTAATCAGAATGCCGGTTTGCCCGGTGGCGCGAAACGTGCTCTTCATGCCTTTTTTCTGCATCGCCTCATCCAGCGCCAGCGCGGTGTACATCTTGCCCAGCGAACAATCCGTCCCCACCGCCAGGACACGCTTGCCGGTCCGTTTCTTGCCGTCTGCAATCGGGTACTGCACATTTGGCACACGCACATCATGCAAGGTGCCGCCGTTGACCTGGGATGCCGCGACCAGATCGCCTTCATCCCCCAGCAGGTTGTGCAACCCGGACGCCAGATCAAATCCCATCCCCAGCGCTTCGATCAGAACATCCTTCCACGCCTGGGAAATGACACCGCCCCGATTGGCAACCCCAATCACCAGCGTTTTTGCACCGGCGGCTTTGGCTTCGGCCAATGTCAAATCCTTGAGCCCGACATCCGCTTTGCATCCCTGCATCCGGAACTGGCCGACGGCATTGTCAGGGCGCCAATCCTTGATCCCCTGGGCCACTTTCGCGGCAAGCTGGTCGGGCGCATCCCCGAGAAAGAGCAGATAAGGTGTTTCGATCATAGCGGATACTCCAGGCAAAAAGATTCGCCGCATTTTGGTTGAACTGCGATGCAATGGGGTTGCGATAACACCGGACATTTATGCCTTTGCGCAACAATCTCGCGCATATACCCAAAATCGCGCATGATTTTAGCATGCCGCAGCATCAAGGCCGATGCTGCGCCTGCAAAACGCAGCTTGCAGCCCGAGACGCAATTTAATACCAGAAACCCAACAAATTCCCGCAACAAAATTACGCGTAAGGAAACAAGATATGTCATTCCGCATCCAGCCCACGCCGCCAGCCCGCCCAAACCGTTGCCAGTTGTTTGGCCCCGGCTCAAATACCAAACTCTTTGCCAAAATGGCGGCCTCCGCGGCAGATGTCATCAATCTCGACCTCGAAGATTCAGTTGCGCCCAGCGACAAGGATCTCGCCCGTGCAAATGTCATAGAGGCCATCAACACCGTCGATTGGGGCACCAAGACACTTTCCGTTCGGATCAACAGCCTGGATACGCCCTTTTGGTATCGCGATGTGGTGGACCTTCTGGAACAATCCTCCGAGCGTCTGGATCAGATCATGATCCCCAAAGTTGGTTGCGCCGAAGATGTCTATGCCGTCGATGCGCTTGTGACAGCAATTGAAGCCGCCAAAGGCCGCGCCAGGAAAATTGCCTTTGAAGTCATCATCGAAAGCGCCGCAGGCATCGCCCATGTAGAAGAAATCGCCGCCGCCTCGCCCCGTCTCGAAGCAATGAGCCTGGGTGCTGCGGATTTTGCGGCCTCGATGGGCATGCAAACGACGGGTATCGGGGGCACACAGGAAAACTACTACATGCTGCATGAGGGCCAGAAACACTGGTCCGACCCCTGGCACTGGGCGCAGACCGCCATTGTCGCGGCGTGCCGCACCCGCGGTGTGCTGCCCGTCGACGGCCCCTTCGGCGACTTCTCCGATGATGAAGGGTTCCGCGCCCAGGCGCGCCGCTCGGCGACGCTTGGGATGGTCGGCAAATGGGCCATCCACCCCAAACAGATCGCGGTCGCAAACGAGGTATTCACCCCGTCAGATGAGGCCGTTGCCGAAGCGCGCGAAATTCTGGCCGCCATGGAAACTGCCAAGGCAAATGGCGAAGGTGCCACGGTCTACAAGGGACGTCTGGTCGACATCGCCAGCATCAAACAGGCCGAAGTCATCGTGCGCCAGTCAGAGATGATCAACGGTTAAGGCAGCACAGCATACTTTTTTACCTTCAATACGAGGGGAGGCCGGGGGGCAATGCCCCCGGTCGCCACCTGCGAAGGGTCAGGCCTCAATAATTCGGGACCAAATATCCGTCAGAAGAAAACCCTGCCCTTGGGGGATTCGCTCTTGCGGCAGATGCCACGATTGGCCGATATTAGGTCATGAACTTTGACATATTCCCCGCATTGACCCTTTTTGCCTTTGTCAGTTCCGCCACGCCGGGGCCCAACAACCTGATGCTGATGGCGTCGGGGGCGAATTTCGGTTTTGCCCGGAGTATCCCGCATATGGCGGGCATCTCCATTGGCTTCATCGTGATGATGGTGCTGACCGGCGCCGGGTTGGTCCAGATCTTTGACCGCTACCCTGTCAGCTATCTGGTCCTGAAAGTGCTCAGCGTTGCTTATATGATGTGGCTGGCCTGGAAAATTGCCAATGCCGCGCCGATCAGGGAACGCGCGGCGGGCGGCGCGCCAATGACCTTCCTGCAGGCGGCGGCATTTCAGTGGGTCAACCCCAAGGCATGGGCCATGTCGCTGACCGCAATCACCGTTTATATCGCGGATGGCGGGCATCTGATGCTGTTGGTCGGAGCCCTGATCTTTGGTGCGGTCAATTTACCGTCTGTCGGCATCTGGACCTTGCTGGGCCAGCAGATGGCGCGCCTGTTGACCAAACCTGCACACCTGCGTCTGTTCAACTGGACCATGGCCGTTTTGCTGATTGCCTCGCTTTATCCCCTCTTGCAGATCGGTGCGTGACATTGCATTGCCCCGCATGAGCGGCCATATACATGGCAACACTGGCGGAGAATTTCATGACGCAATATCTGGATTTCGAAAAACCCCTGGCCGAGATCGAAGGCAAGGCGGAAGAGCTGCGCGCATTGGCACGGACCAATGAGGAAATGGACATTACCGCCGAAGCCAAGGCCCTGGACGACAAGGCGGCCAAGCTGCTGGACGATCTCTACAGCGCGCTGACCCCCTGGCGGAAATGTCAGGTCGCCCGCCATCCCGAACGGCCCCACTGCAAGGATTATATCGACGCGCTGTTCACTGACTACACGCCGCTTGCAGGGGACCGCAACTTTGCCGACGATCTGGCCGTAATGGGCGGGCTGGCGCGGTTCAATGACACCCCTGTGATCGTCATCGGTCATGAAAAAGGCAACGACACCAAGTCCCGGATTGAGCGTAATTTCGGCATGGCCCGGCCTGAAGGGTATCGCAAGGCTGTCCGGCTTCTCGATTTGGCGGGCAAGTTTGGCCTGCCGGTCATCACGCTTGTGGACACGCCCGGCGCCTATCCCGGCAAAGGCGCCGAAGAACGCGGCCAGTCCGAAGCGATTGCGCGTTCAACAGAGAAATGCCTGCAAATCGGTGTGCCTTTGGTCAGTGTGATCATCGGTGAAGGTGGCTCCGGCGGTGCGGTGGCCTTTGCCACGGCCAACCGGGTCGCCATGCTGGAACATTCGGTCTACTCGGTCATCACGCCCGAAGGCTGTGCCTCGATCCTGTGGAAAGACAGCGAAAAGATGCGCGAAGCGGCTGAGGCCATGCGCCTGACGGCGGACGATCTGTACAAGCTTGGCGTGACGGACCGGATCATCCCCGAACCCAAAGGGGGCGCGCACCGCGATGCGGAAACCACCATTGCTTCCGTGGGCCTTGCGATCAAGGAAATGCTGACAGAGCTGAAAGGCAAAGACGCCAAGGCACTGGTCGCGGACCGCCGGCGCAAATATCTCGATATTGGCGGCAAGGGGCTGGCGGCCTGATCTTAATCGTCTTCGCCCAATTTCGGCGCGGGCCGGTGCAGCGCCAGCTCGGCATCGGAAAACACAAACGGGGATCTCAGCCCCGGCACCCCGTCCAGTTCAATCTGCATGCCCCGCGCAATCACCTGCGGATCCGCCATCACATCCGCCAGATCGTTGATCGGTCCGGCCGGGACATTGTTGGCCTCACAGGCCGCCAGTAGATCGTCCCGCGTGCGCCGCGATGTGGCCCCGTTCAGCCGCCGAATCATTTCGGGCCTGTTTGCCACGCGATCGGCATTCTTGCGGAACGCGGCCGCCTCGGCCATCTCGTCCAGCCCCAGCAGCCGACACAACCGCTGGTATTGACCGTCGTTGCCTGTGGCGATGATGAGATGTCCGTCGCTGGATTCAAAGACCTCATAGGGGGTCAGGTTGGGATGCGCGTTGCCCATCCGCCCCGGTGCCTTGCCCGTGGTCATGTAGTTCATCGCCTGATTGCCCATGATCGACACCGCACAGTCCATCAGCGCCATGTCGATGTGCTGTCCCTTGCCGGTCTGGCCGCGCTGGTGCACGGCGGCCAGTATGGCGGTGGTCGCATAGATGCCGGTGAAAATATCCGTGATCGCCATCCCCGACTTCTGTGGCTGGCGGTCCGGCTCTCCGGTGACAGACATCAGCCCAGACATGCCTTGAATGATGAAATCATACCCCGCCCGATGGGCATAGGGCCCGGTGTGGCCAAAACCAGTGATGGAACAATAGATCAACCGGGGGAATTCATCCGACAGACTGGCATAGTCCAGCCCGTATTTGGCCAGACCTCCGGTCTTGAAATTCTCGATCAGAATATCCGCATCAGCCAGCAACGCCTTGACCTGCGCCTGCCCTTCGGGCGTGCGAAAATCCGCTGTCACCGATGCCTTTCCCCGGTTGGTGGAGTGGAAATAGGACGCCGATGACTCTTCGTCCCGTTCCACAAAGGGTGGTCCCCATTGCCGGGTGTCATCACCTGCGGGGCTTTCAACCTTGATGACCTCGCAGCCCAGATCAGACAGCGTCTGGCCCGCCCAGGGGCCGGCCAATACACGGGCCAGTTCGACAACCTTCAGCCCTTCCAGTGGTGCGGCCATCAGCCGCCCAGCGCCGTATCAAGCAACGTTTTCATTTCGGCATAGGCCATATTCGAATATTTCTGACCGTTGATGACAAAGCTGGGAGTGGAATCAATCCCATCCGCTGTGCGGTTCTGCTCTTCCCACTTGGTCAGGGTTGTGGCCATCTCGGCATCCTGCAAACAAGCCTCAAGAGCGTCATTTTCCAGCCCCGACAGTCGGCCAATCTTGCGCAGCTCTTCGACGATTGCAGCCGGTTCGCCGGCGCGGGTCCATTGCGACTGACCCTTGTAGATCAGATCGGTGATGCCAAAGAAACGTTCCTGCCCGCCGCACCGCGCAACCATCGACGCCCAAAGCCCGTAGCGGTCAAAATAGACCTCCCGGTAGACAAATTTGATCTTCCCGGAGTCGATGAAATCGGCCTTCAGCTGATTGTATGGTCCGGCGTGGAAACGGGCGCAATGGGGGCAGGTGTACGAGGCATATTCGATCATCGTAACGGCGGCGTCAGGGTTGCCGAGAACCATCTCGGTGATGCCGAAATCGTTGGTATCATTGCCGGCTCCCTGCCCTGTCGGCACCGGCGTGTCCTGAGGGGCATTTCCCGTCAATTGACTGGAAATGGCCCAGCCACCAAGGCCAACAAGAGCGACACCGCCCAAAATCAGATTTCTACGTTCCATCAACTATGTCCTTGTGAGGTTTTTTCCCGCTTTTCAGCGCGTGTTCTTTGTTCAGTATGTTTTCACCCAGCCGCTCCAACGCGCCGCGCAGCCCTTCGTCAGTGACGGGTTGCGCCGTTTCAACGGCCTTTTGCCGCAATACCGGGTCCGGCGCAGGTTTATCCAACGTCCCGCGCCGATGATCAAACGCCACCTTGCCATCCGCAAATCCGCTCGCAGCGGTCTGGGTGATCTTGATGCGTGAAATCGCGTTATAGCCATAGACGGCGTTCACCTTGGTGCGCAGCTGTTCCTTTTGCATTTCCAGCATCGGCGCATTCGCCCCCGTGGTCAGCAAGGTCAGCGTGGCCCCAAAGCCGCTACGCACATAGCTGATTTCAACCGGACGGGAGATTGCGGCGGTATCGGCTCCGGCAATTTCCGCCCATTGGGTCAACAGGCGCGACTGCGCAAACCCACGTTGCTCAGAGGCACGCCTGATCTGCCCCGACAACAGGCTGTCGGTGCGCTTGAATCCTTTTGTGCTGGCACGCCTTGGTGGCATGTTTATGGTCCCCGTTACGTCGCCTCACATCATAGTGACTGGACCAGATAGCACCAGCCCAACCCACAAGCGGAGCCATAAAGATTGCGTGAAACTTATCAGAAAGGCACCCTCTCGGATGACTTGCTTGCGTGGTATGATGTCCACGCCCGCGAAATGCCGTGGCGCATCGGCCCTCGGGATCGCCAAAACGGCGTACGTCCCGATCCCTACCGCGTCTGGATGAGCGAAATCATGCTGCAACAAACCACCGTTGCGACGGTGCGCGACTATTTTGACCGCTTCACCGCCCGCTGGCCGACGGTGCGCGCGCTTGCCTCAGCCGAGGACGCGGATGTGATGGGGGAATGGGCAGGTCTGGGGTATTATGCCCGCGCGCGCAATCTGCTGAAATGCGCCCGTGCGGTTGTGGCGGATCACGGCGGCGTTTTTCCCGCCAATCATGACGCGCTGCTGAAACTGCCGGGCATCGGCCCCTATACGGCGGCGGCGGGGTCCTCGATTGCGTTTGACCTGCCGCACACCGTTCTGGATGGCAATGTTGAACGGGTGATGGCGCGGCTTCATGATATTCACACCCCCCTGCCTGCGGCCAAGCCCGAATTGATGGCCCACGCCCACGCGCTGACCCCAACGCATCGGCCGGGTGATTATGCGCAGGCGGTCATGGACCTTGGCGCGACCATCTGCGCGCCCAAATCCCCGGCCTGTGGCCTCTGCCCCTGGCGCGCGCCCTGTGCCGCGCGTGATGCCGGCACCGCACCCCAATTGCCCCGGAAAACCCCGAAAAAGGCCAAACCCCTGCGCCACGGCACGGTTTACCTTGCCCAACGCGGCGATGGTGCATGGCTGTTGGAGACCCGGCCCGAAAAAGGACTGCTGGGCGGCATGTTGGGCTGGCCCGGATCGGAGTGGGTCGATGTCGCGGAACCGCGCCCAACCGGCAGCCCGCCACTGAACGCCCTGTGGTCGAAGACCGCAGGCGAAGTGCGCCACACCTTCACCCATTTCCACCTGATCCTGACCGTGTTGTTGGCTCAGGTGCCAGATGACACCATCCCCGATGTCGGCCAATTCATTGATCCTGACCGTTTCCGGCCCTCTGACCTGCCAACCGTCATGCGAAAAGCGTTCGATTTGTCGCAGCGATAACACGCAGCAAATCTTGGTCGCTCTGGAGTTTTGCGGTATCATTGCAAAAAGACAGTCCCAAAGGACCGCAACCATGAGCACCCAAGGCAGCATCATTCCACCATCCGACCTTTCGCGCGTCTCGCGCGCTTTGCCGTTCTGGCTCTCACTAGGGCTGATCCCGCTGATCTGGATTGCGGCCTTGACGGGCGGCTGGACAATCGCGCTGATCCCGCTGGTGACGTGGTTTTTGTTTTCGATCCTTGACGCGATTGTCGGGTTAAATCTGGACAATGCCGATCTGGACGCGACCGAACAGGACATGTTCTGGTATCGGTTGGTCACGCTGATTTGGGTGCCGGCACAGATCGCGACGGTCCTCGCCCTGCTCTGGTACGTGCCTCAGGCCGACCACCTTGGCACGCTTGAACGGATTTTCCTGTTTTTTGGCGTTGGCGTCGTTACCGGCACCATTGGCATCAACTACAGCCATGAATTGATGCACCAAAAGAACAAGCTGGAACGCGGGTTGGCCGATAATCTGCTTGCCTGCGTGATGTATTCGCATTTCCGGTCTGAACACCTGCTGGTCCATCACCGCTATGTCGGCACCCCCCGTGATCCGGTCACCGCGCGCTACAACGAAGGGTTTCACCGTTTTTACCCCCGTGTCCTGCGTCAATCACTGGTGTCTGCGTTCAAGGCCGAAGAACAAATGCTGGCCCGTAAAAACCGGCCCTGGGCAGACCCCAGCAACCCGTTCTTCAAATATTGGGCGCTTCAGGGCGTTTTCCTGATCCTCGCATTGTTGCTTGGCGGGTTCACCGGGCTGTTGCTTTTCATCTTTCAGGCCGGGGTGGCGATCTGGCAGCTTGAGTTGGTCAACTACATCGAACACTACGGGCTGACCCGCAAACATCTGGGCGATGGGAAATATGAACATGTGAGGCCGCACCATTCGTGGAATGCGTCACATCGCGCGTCAAACTGGCTGCTGATCAATCTGCAACGCCATTCCGATCATCACTACAAGCCCGACCGCCGTTTCCCGATTCTGCAAACTTATGGCCCGGAAGAAGCACCGCAATTGCCGTTTGGCTATCCGATGATGACACTGGCCGCGATGGTCCCGCCCCTCTGGCGGCGGGTGATGAACCCTCGCGTGCGGGCGTGGCGCGCGACCTACTACCCCGAGATTTCGGATTGGACCGACTACAACAAACGCCGCACACCGATGCCACGGTAAAAAATGCCACCCCCACGAAAAAAGCCCCGCCACTAGGGCGGGGCAGAGGTAAGTGCCTTGGTATCAACCTTCATGTGGAAGGCCGCAGGCACCGGCGGTGTTCTGGGATGTTCCGGTTTCCCCTTTCAAAGGCCGGTCTCACAAAGCCTGTCTGATAGATCGGAGAGGCAGGGCAGGTCTTGAAACCGCCCCCCGGAAACGTTGTTCTCAGTTGGCCATTTCGGCGCGTATCTGCTGGCGCAGGATGTCGATGGGCACACGCTTGCCCTCCTTCTTGTAGCACCAATAGGTCCAGCCATTGCAGCTTGGGGCCTTTTCGTAAGCCGCGCCAACCTGGTGAATGGAGCCTTTCACATCCGCCCCGATCAACGTGCCATCCGCACGCACCTTGGCCTTGTGACGTCCATTCATCGAATAAAGCTCTTCTCCGGGCCGCAGCATCCCGCGCTCCACCAACTGCCCAAAGGGCACCCGTGGTTCCGCGCGTTTTGACGTGGTTGTCTGCAACGCATCGCGGTCAAACTTGCGCACCTTGCTGATCCGTTTCAGGGCAACCTTGCGATAGGCCTCCTCGCGTTCGATCCCGATAAAGTCGCGGCCCAGCATCTTGGCCACCGCACCCGTGGTCCCGGTGCCAAAGAAAGGGTCCAG
>CAXBKL010000098.1:0-13684 GCA_963976125.1 uncultured Sulfitobacter sp.
CGGCACACGCCCGGCCATGATCCGGTCCAGCCAGGCGCGGGCATTTGGCCCTGTAACAAGGTATTTGCCAAAGTTCTGGACCTCGTTGATGCCAACACCATTGCGTACACCCGCCACTTCGCGTGCCGTGGCCGCAAAGGCGTCCGAGCGGCGGAAAGACGGGGTTTCAAAGGTCGGCTCATCCCCGGTGGCGAAATAATTGGCAACCTCAAGCCCGTATTGCTGGCCCCAGACCGCGCCCATGCCGGTGAAAATGTCATACATCGGCGTGGTTCTGTGAGGGCGCGCGGCGGGCAGTTCCTCGTTGGGGTAGGCCACCGAAAAGCGTTTTTGGTAGTTCTCGATCACCTTGGGCAGGGTGTACCCCGGAGTGATCCAATCGCCAAAGCGCGCCACATCCATCGCCATGACATCGCGTTCCGGCTCGCCCTCGATCATCCATTGCGCCAATGTCAGGCCGACACCGCCGCCCTGGCTGAACCCGGCCATCACACCGCAGGCGGACCAATAGTTGCGCAAGCCCGGCACCGGACCAACAAGCGGATTCCCATCAGGGGCAAAGGTAAAGGGGCCGTGGATCACGTTCTTGACGCCGGCGCGTTCCAGGTCGGGAAAGCGCTGGTAGGCAAAATTGATGCTGTCCTCGATCTTGTCAAAGTCGTTGTCCAGCAAATCCTGGCCAAAGTCCCACGAGGTGCCGTCAACCGCCCAGGGGCGGCAGGTTTGCTCATAGAATCCAATACATAGCCCCATGCCTTCCTGGCGCAGGTAGCTTTCCCCGGCGGGGTCCATCACATGGGGGTGTTCGTGGCCTTGCGCCATCATCTCTTCGATCAGCGGAACGTTTTCGGTGACCAGATATTGGTGTTCCATCGGATGCAGCGGGAAATAGACCCCGGCCATGGTCCCTACTTCACGCGCCCAAAGGCCCCCGGCGTTGACCAGGTGTTCGGTGTGAATGGTGCCCTTGTCGGTGACCACATCCCAGGTGCCATCAGCGCGCTGGTTGGTTTCGCGCACCATGCAGTGCGTCTCAATTGTGGCCCCGCCCATGCGCGCGGCCTTTGCATAGGCGTGGGTGGTGCCAGATGGATCCAGATGGCCATCCAGCGGGTCATAAAGCCCGCCGATAATGCCGTCGGTGTTGGTGACAGGTGCGATTTTCCGGATTTCTTCCGGGCCGACAATTTCGGTGTCCAGCCCCATGAACCGATGTTTGGCCCGCTCCGCCAACAACATGTCAAACCGGTCCTGATTGTCCGCCAGAGTTACGCCGCCCACATGGTGCAATCCACATGACATGCCGGTGATCTCTTCCAGCTCCTTGTAAAGGCGGATGGTATACCCCTGCAACGCGGCCATGTTGGTGTCGCCATTGAGGGTATGAAATCCGCCCGCTGCATGCCAGGTGGATCCGGAGGTCAAATCAGACCGTTCCACCAGCATCACATCGGACCAGCCCAGCTTGGTCAGGTGGTACAGCACCGAGGCGCCGACAACACCTCCGCCAATGATGACAACGCGGGATGTGGTTTTCATGTGGGGCGGCTCCTTCTGGTGATATGGGGCTAGGTGACGGAGCAACCGGGTTCTTGGCAAGCCATAAACCGACACATTGTGTCGCTGGAAGGCCCCGCCGGATTGAGTTTGACCCACCTCAAGGTTGATATTTCGTTAATGTGCAACCATCAGTAGCGGTTTTCTGATGTAAGGTAGGACGATGAAATCCATTTTGATCGCTTTTGTCCTGATGAGCCTTGCCGGCGGTTCACGTGGAGCGGGAACCTTGCAAAGCCATGCAGTGCCACCCGCACCAACCGCCGCCGAAACGCTGTTGAACCTGATTGCCCCCAAGGTGTTGAACGCTGCCTGCTGCAAAACCTGCCGAAAAGGCAAGGCCTGCGGGGATAGTTGCATTTCACGCGACAAGTCGTGCAGCAAAGCAGCGGGCTGCGCCTGCGACGGGTAGCTTGGACATTTGCGACATTTTTGGTCGGCAACTGGCAGTCAGCCCGTTTGGAGCAGCGTAGTTTCAGGCCAACGTAACCTATTCAAGGCAAAACCCCATGCGCACCCATGCCCAGGCTGTCATCATCGGAGGCGGCGTTATCGGCTGCTCCATCCTGTATCATCTGACCAAACTGGGCTGGACGGATGTTGTCCTGCTGGAACGGGATGAACTGACCTCCGGGTCGACATGGCATGCGGCCGCCAACATTCACGGGCTGCATGACAACAACAACATCACCCGAATTCAGAATTACACGATGGATTTGTATAACGCGCTTGAGGCCGAAACCGGACAGTCCTGCGGGGTGTTTCAGCCCGGATCGCTGTATCTGGCGCAGACAGAGGCGCGCGAACACCAATTGCGCCTGCAAGCGGCCAAGGCAAAGTATTACGACATGCCGTTTCGGGAGGTCAGCCGGGAAGAAGCCGAGGCGCTGCACCCGCTGGTCAATTACGACGGTATCCGCTGTATCATGTTCGAGGAAAACGGCGGCAATGTAGACCCTTCCGGGGTCACCAACGCCTATGCCGTGGGGGCGCGCCAGAACGGCGCCGAGATCATCCGGTTCTGCCCGGTGACAGGCACCGAACAGCAGGCTGACGGATCCTGGATCGTGCGCACCGCGAAGGGCGACATCCGAACGCAATGGGTGGTGAATGCCGCAGGACTGTGGGGGCGCGAGGTGGCGGCCCTTGCGGGGATCACCCTGCCGCTGCAACCCACCGAGCATCAGTATTTTGTGACCGAAACCATCGCCGAGATCGAAGGATTGGACCGCCGTTTACCCTCGGTGGCGGATCGCGATGGCGAATATTATCTGCGTCAGGAAGGCAAGGGCCTGTTGGTCGGGGCCTATGAAAAGGACATGCGGTTCTGGGCCGAGGACGGCACACCGCAGGGGTTTGGGCATGAGCTTTTCGCCGATGATCTGGAACGCATCGAGGAAAACATGATGCGCGCCATCGACCGTGTTCCCGCGGTGGGAGAGGCGGGGATCAAACGGGTCATCAATGGGCCGATGATCTGGTCGCCCGACAGCAATGTTCTGTTTGGTCCGGTGCCGGAACTGCGGAATTATTTCTGCTGCAACGGGATCATTCCGGGGTTCTCGCAATCGGGGGGCATGGGATTGCTGGCCGCCGATTGGATCGTGACGGGCGAAAGCCGCTATGACATGTTCGCCTGGGATGTTGCACGTTTTGGCGATTGGGCCGATGCGGCCTTTACGAGGGCGCGGGTAGGGGATCAGTATGCCAACCGGTTCAAGATCCACTTCCCCAACGAGGAACGCGATGCCGGGCGTCCGATGCGCAAGCGCCCTGCCTATGATGCGCAGCGCGATCTGGGGGCCGTGTTCGGGTTGAACTATGGTTGGGAACATCCGCTTTATTATGGCTATCCGGTGGGGTCGGTGGACCAGACCGAAGGCTTCACCCGCCAGGGGTGGTGGGAACAGGTGGGTAAGGAATGCCGGATGTTGCGCGACAAGGCGGGCATCATCGACATTTCCAACTTTGCCAAATACCGCGTTGCCGGTCCGGGGGCAGAAGATTGGCTGAATGGGCTGTTTGCCAATACCATGCCCAAGGCCGTCGGGCGGTCCTGCCTGACGCCGCTGATCGGGGTGCGCGGCGGGATTGCCGGGGATTTCACCGTAACACGGATGGCGCAGGATGAATTCTGGATCATCGGATCGGGCATGGCGGAACGCTATCACCAACGGTTCTTCCGCGCCGTGCCGGTGCCCGAAGGGACCACCTTCGAGAGCCTTACGGAGGCGATGTGCGGGTTCAACGTCGCCGGGCCAAAATCGCGCGAGATGTTGCAGCGGATGACCAATACATCGCTGGCGACGGCGGATTTTGCCTTCATGCGCTCGGCCTGGATTGAACTGGCCGGGGTGCGGTGTCTGGCGCTGCGGGTCAGCTTTACCGGCGATCTGGGCTGGGAGCTGCATTGCGATGAAGCCGATCAGGCGCGGCTCTTCGCGGCGCTCATCGCGGCGGGGGCGGACCTGGGTGCCGGACCTGTGGGATCGCGTGCGCTGATGTCGCTGCGTGTCGAGAAGGGCTATGGATCGTGGAGCCGGGAGTATTCGCCGGAATACTGGCCGCAGGAAGTCGGGTTGGACCGGCTGTGCAAGATGGACAAGGAATTCCTGAACAAGGATGCCGTGGCGGAGGTCATGGAGAGGCCTGCGCGGGAGCGGCTGGTGATCCTGGCACTTGATGCGGCAGATGTGGCGGCCTCACATGCGGATGCGTCGGGGGGCGAGCCGATCTTCAGGAATGGCGTCGGAATTGGTCGCGTCACCTCGGGGGCCTATGGGTATACGGTCGGCCAATCGCTGGCGCTGGGTTTTGTGAGAGATGCGGGGCCAGGGGACCGGGTGGACGTGATGGTGCTGGGCAAGCCGCATGGGGCGGTGATCCTGGCGGAGCCGCCCTTTGATCCCAGGGGTGAAAAATTGCGCGGGTAGGCGCGCGTTGAGCGCGCTGGGGGTTTTGCACCCCCAGACCCCCGCAGAGTTTATCGGGAAAGATGAAGCGGGGATCAGAGGGGCCGAATCTTGAGTTGAGTGATGCGGTTGCCGTCACGGGCCATCACCTCGAAGCGGAAGCCGTGGAAGCTGAAGACCTGGCCGGGCGTCGGGATCATCTGGGCCTCGTGGATCACCAGTCCCGCGACGGTGTTGGCCTCGTCATCGGGCAGGGACCAGTCGGTGGCCCGGTTCAGGTCACGGATGGTCATCGCACCGTCGATATAGTGGTGACCGTCCTCGGATGGGGTGACATGGTGATCGGCATCGGGGTCGAATTCGTCGGTGATTTCGCCCACAATTTCCTCGAGGATGTCTTCGAGCGTAATCAGGCCCTGAAGCGAGCCATATTCATCCACCACCAGCGCAAAATGGGTGCGGCGGCGCAGGAACTGGCGCATCTGTTCATCCAGCGTCGAGGTTTCCGGCACGAAATAGGGCTTCATTGCCACGCTAGCCACGTCGAAGTTGACCAGGGCTGCGGCGTTGCCCTGGGGGCCGCCGATGAGTTTGTACATCGCGCGCAGCAGATCCTTGGCGTGGATCACGCCGATGATGTTTTCGGGGTCATCGCGAAAGACCGGCAGGCGGGTGTGGTTGGATTGCAGACATTGTTCGAGGATTTCGGCAGGGTCGGCATCGGCGTCGATGGTTTCGATCCCCGAGCGGTGCAGCATGATTTCCTCGACAAAGCGTTCGCGCAGGTCCAGCGCCCCGAGGATGCGGTCGCGGTCCTCTTTTTCCACCACTCCTTCGGAATGGCCCAGCTGCAGCGCGCCGGCAATTTCCTCGCGCACGGCAAGGATGTTGCTGTCGGGATCAATGGCCACGCCAAAGGCGCGCAGGATACCGCGCACGAAAAACCGAACGGCCGCGACGATGGGGGCAAAGATCAGGACAACAAATCCAATGGGCCGCGCCACCAGCGAGGCGGCGCGTTCGGCATTGGTGATGGCATAGGTCTTTGGCAAGACCTCGGCAAAGACCAGCACCAGCAGCGTCATTACCAGGGTGGCCATGGCCACACCGGATTCGCCAAAGACCCGCGTGAACATCGCGGTTGCCAGAGATGCGGCAAGAATGTTCACCAGGTTGTTGCCCAGCAGAACCGACCCGATCAACCGTTCATTGTCTTCGGTGATTTTCAGCGCCCGCCGTGCGCCGCGCGACCCTTTGTCGGCCTGGGCGCGCAGTTTCCCGCGCGAGGCGGCAGTCAGCGCAGTTTCTGAACCGGAAAAGAAACCCGACAGCACCAGCAGGAACAAGATGATGCCGGAGCTGATCCAGAATGCGCTGTCGATGAACGCGGGGGCGGTTTCCATGGGGTCGTATATCCAGTTGATGAGAGGTGATCTGGTTATGGGCATGCGGCTGCGTTCTATCAAGGGCGCAGCGGGCAAATTGCGCAGCCACATGGCGGCAGAGGTCAAATGACCGTGCAAGTGTTGCTGTTTGGTGGCCCGGACCGGGCGGCGGCGCGGCGCGCTATGGTGTATCGGAGGGGTCCGTGACGGAGGCTGCAAGGGGGTGATGCTCCAGAACCAGTTCCGTCAGGCGCGCTTCGAGCACATGGGTGTAGATTTCGGTTGTCGCTACATCCGCGTGGCCAAGCATCGTCTGGATCGCGCGCAGATCGGCACCATTGGCCAGCAGATGTGTCGCAAAGGCATGGCGCAGGGTGTGGGGTGTGACCTTGGCCGGGTCCACGCCACCGGCAACGGCGAAGTCCTTGATCAGCAGATAGAACCGATGCCGCGTCAGGTGACCGGATTTGCCACGGGACGGAAAGAGATGGCGTGAGGTTGGTTTCTTGAGCAAGCGGGCGGTGTCATCCATCTGGTCACGCATGATAAGCCAGTCCGCCAACACGGCTCGGGCTGGCGGAGACAGTGGGACCATGCGTTCCTTGCCGCCCTTGCCGCTGATCAGCAACAACCGCGGATCGCCCCGGGTTGCCGAGATCGGCAGGCTGACCAATTCAGTCACCCGCATCCCCGTTGCATAGAGCAATTGCATCAGACAGGCATTGCGCAGCTGATCGGCCTTGCTGCGGCCCGTGGTTTCGGCGGCGGCCAGCAGGCGGTCGACCTCGTCCTCGCTCAATACCTTGGGCAGTCGCTTGTCCTGACCGGGGCCGGCGATCTGGAGTGCAGGATTGTCCTGGCGCAGCCCTTCTTCAAAGGCGAAACGGTAAAGCTGTTTGATGGCGGACAGCCTGCGCGCACGGGTGGATTTGGCCAGCCCCCGGTCATCGCAATGGATCAGGTAACGTTCCACGTCATCGCGGCTGGCGGTCAGGAAGTCACGAGTTGTCCCGGCCAGATAGCTGTCAAAATCCTTCAGATCACGGCCATAGGCCAGTTGCGTGTTGGTTGCGGCCCCCAATTCAGCAGCCTGGGCTTCGAGAAATAGGGGTATCCAGTGGAACGTTGGCGATGGCATGGCGGCACCTTCTATCCGTATGGGGCGGGGCGAATGCGGCTCATGTCCTGAGCAGCAGGATTTGCAGAGCGGCGCGTCGGGCAGTGTCTTCCAATCCGATGGCGCGCAGCGTCGCAAGGGCATCGCGCAAGGCATTGGCGTCGCCGAGGGCGCCGCGATGCAAAAGCTCAATGAGGTGCAGGATGGTTTCGCCCAGCCGTTGTTGTTGAACCGAGGCAACCAGATCGGCGCGCGGCGTGGCCCCGTTGAAGGCATCATGGATCGCGGCGCCCTGCGCTGTGCCGGGACGTTTGGCGGGCATCTGGCCCCTGGCGATCCCGCTGATAAGGGTATCGGTGTCGGCGCGGCGGGCTGCGGCCTCGTAGTCGGATGACAGAAAGGCGATGTTCTGTGCAATTGTCGCAGCGGTTCCTTCAAGCGCAATTGCGGCCAACGGATCGGCAAACAGCCCCACAAACGCCATTTCCAGATCAGCGTTCTGCATGGCGCGCCACACCACGGGAAGCGTCTTTGCGATGGCTTCCGGGCTGCCGGTATTCAGTGCCACCTCGAATTGCTGCAAGGCCTTGACCCGGTCCCAAATGCCGCCCGAGGCAGCGGGGCGGCGGTCGGTGTAGAGACCCAGCAGCCGGTTGTCGGGCAATGCCCCGGCGCGGGTCAGGCGCTCGGCAGCCTCCAGCTGGGATTTCCACCCCGCCAGATCGCGCAGGTCGGCAACCGCATAGGCACGGGGCAGGTTGCCGGTAGGCATCGGTTCGCCAATGGTTTCGAACAGGCGAAAACTCAGCGGGTCCATGCGGCGCGGTGCGGGCAGGGGATCGGCCCCTTCAAAGACGTCCGGGTTTAGAAACCGATCCAGCAGATCAAGCTTCCATTCCGGCAACAACCCCAGGGCCTGGGCAGACCCCAGCGTCAGCGCGGCGTTTTCCCATTGTCGCGCGCGGACGGCGCAAAAAATACGGGTGTCATAGTCGTGCGTCAAATGCGGGGCGCTGGTCAGAACGGCACAGGCACGGTCTTCTTGCCCGGTCAGCAGGCTGATCTGCATCCACAGATCGAAATGTGCGGCCGACGTGGTGACGCCAGCCTGTTCGATCAGCGACAGGGCCGGATCAAGCGCGCCCCGTTCCATCAGCGCCTCCACCCGGACCAGCGCCAGCGCATCGCCTGCGGCACTGTCCAGCGCGGGTGCGCGGGCCTCGGCCAGCAAGACGGTATAGAGCAGCGATTGCGCAGCGGGCAGGTTCAGGTCCGGCAGTTTCCGGATCAGCGTGGTCAACCGGTCGGGGTTGCTGCCGACCCATATCGTGTCTGGCAATCCGGTCACGCCTGTTGGGACCAGGCCAATCTGGCGCGGAGCCCCGACGCCAAGCGGTTTGACCTCGATCACCGGGGCCAGCGCGGTTTTTGCAATAGCCGGTTCGTTTGGCGCGGCCGGGCGCGGCCGGGCGGTGGGGGCTTGGGTGCCCAGCCAGTCAATGACTGACAAGGGTTTGTCCGAGGTCTCCTGGGTCGCCACGGCAGTGCCGAAAAGGGCCACCACCAATGCCGGGAACGTGATCCTGAACAGGCCCAGGCGCATCGGCTATTCCGTTGACAACGTGACAGGCTGACGTATCTCAACCTGGCCCGGCGCGAATTCGACGCCAAACCACGGCCCGATATAGGCATACCCGACAAGCGCGATAAATCCGACGATTAAAAGAAATATCAACAGCTTGATCAATCTGCCCATGTATTTTGCCCGTGTTCTTTGTACGTGTTTGTCCAATCTATATATGGCCTTTTGGACAAGATCACGTCATTCAGGGGAAAATGAGTGAAATTAGGCAAACCATGGCCGATCAGGGCGCGGAACACCGGGCATACCGGCTGAAAAAGACGGTTGTTATGGTGGGGATGATGGGCGCGGGCAAGACCGCCGTTGGGCGCGCTTTGTCCCTGCGGCTGGGTGTGCCGTTTCTGGACAGTGACGCCGAAATCGAACGGGCGGCAAATCTGACAGTGCCCGAGATATTCGAGCGCGACGGAGAGGCGTTTTTTCGCAAACGTGAAACCGAGGTCATTCGCCGCCTGTTGGGCGGGCCCTGTGGCATCCTGTCCACCGGCGGCGGCGCGTTTCTGGCCGAGCGGAACCGCCGGTTGATCTCCGAACAGGGTGTATCACTGTTGCTGGATGCGGATCTGGATCTGCTGTGGCAACGGGTCCGGCACAAGGACACCCGGCCCTTGCTACGCACATCCGACCCCCGTGCAACTCTTGCGGAAATTTATCAGGCCCGCGTCCCGGTTTATGCGCTGGCGGATCTGTCGGTGGATTGTGAACAGGGCCTGAGCATCGAGCAGATGACCAGCCGCGTCATCGGTGTTCTACGCAGCCGGCCAGATGTATTGGAGCAATGTGATGATTGAAATTGTACCGGTGGATCTGCCGGGCCGCGAATACGAGGTCCGCATCGGCGAAGGGTTGCTGGGTGCGGCGGGTGCGCATATTGCGCCGTTGCTGAGCCGGCCAAGGGTCGCCGTCATTTCCGACAGCCACGTTGCGCAGGCCCATCTGGAGACCCTGAGATCGGGGCTGTCCGCCGCCGGTATTTCCATGGAGGCGCTGATCCTTGAACCGGGGGAGGCGACAAAAAGCTGGCCGCAACTGATGCGCTGTGTCGATTGGCTGCTGGATCAAAAGGTTGAACGGCGCGATATTGTCGTGGCCCTTGGGGGCGGTGTGATTGGCGATCTTGTCGGCTTCGCGGCCGCCATCCTGCGCCGGGGTGTCAGGTTTGTGCAGATCCCCACATCGCTTTTGGCGCAAGTCGACAGTTCGGTCGGCGGCAAAACCGGGATCAACGCGTCGCAGGGCAAGAACCTCATCGGTGCCTTTCACCAACCCAGCCTCGTTCTGGCCGATACCAGCGTGCTCGACACGCTTGCACGGCGGGATTTTCTGGCCGGGTACGGCGAGGTCATCAAATACGGCATGTTGGGGGACGCTGCATTTTTCGACTGGCTCGAAGAAAACGGTCCCTTGCTTGCTTCCGGTGATGTGGCCGCGCGGATCAAGGCGGTGCGCCGCTCTGTCGAAATGAAGGCCGAGATCGTCGTGCGTGACGAAACGGAGCAGGGGGACAGGGCGCTGTTGAACCTTGGCCACACGTTCTGTCATGCGCTTGAGGCTGCGACGGGCTATTCGGATCGGTTGCTGCACGGGGAAGGGGTCGCCATTGGCTGTGCGCTGGCGTTTGAGTTGTCCGCGCGTCTGGGCCTGTGTGCGCAGGAAGAGCCGGGCCGCGTGCGCGCCCATCTGCGGGCGATGGGAATGAAGACGGACCTGGGGGACGTTGACGGCGACCTGCCGTCGGCGGCGGCGCTGCTTGATCTGATGGGGCAAGACAAGAAAGTGCTCGACGGCAAATTACGGTTCATTCTGGCCCGTGGCATCGGCGCGGCCTTTGTCACTTCGGACGTGCCCCACGACGCGGTTCTGGGCCTGTTGCAGGACGCCTTGGCACCCCGCTAACCGCGCGCAGCAAAAATTGTCTGTTCAACAGTCTCCCGCTGATCAGATCCTGGTCCTGGATTGTTTTGTTCTGATTGGTCTTCGGGTCGTCTGGAACCGGTAAAAAAGGCGGTACCGCCAGATCGGATATGTCGAGACGGGGACTCCCCCGCACGTCTTGCGCTCAGCGTTGCCCGGTGTCCCGGACCTCTGATCCTGTTTGGTTGAAGGGGGCTTGCCCCCTGGTCATCGCGATGACGCAGGGTGTAGCGTCATGGCGTTAAGGATTTGAGGCACCGCCGAACGGTGCACCTTGGTTTCCCAAATACCACAGAATGCCTCAAGCACCCCACGTGCGGTTATTCTTCAATTCACGCAGCGCCAGGTGCCTCAGGTCTTGTGCGAATGCGCTTCAGAACGGGATTTCGTCATCCAGATCGCGCGATGATCCACCACCACCGCCGCCGCTGCCACCGCCCTGTGACGGACCGCTGTCATAGCCGCCACCGCCATAGTCACCGCCGGAGGAACCGCCGCCGTAGCCGCCGCCACCACCACCGCTGCCCTCACCACGGCCATCCAGCATGGTCAGCGTCCCGTTGAAGCCTTGCAGGACAACTTCGGTGCTATACCGGTCCTGACCGGACTGGTCCTGCCATTTGCGGGTCTGCAACTGGCCTTCGATATACACCTTGCTGCCCTTCTTGAGGTATTGCTCGGCAATGCGCACAAGCCCCTCGTTGAAAATCGCAACCGAATGCCATTCCGTCTTTTCCCGGCGTTCCCCGGTGTTCTTGTCTTTCCAAGTCTCTGACGTGGCGATGCGAAGGTTGCACACCTTGCCGCCGTTCTGGAACGATCGCACTTCGGGATCGCGGCCAAGATTGCCGATCAGGATTACTTTGTTGACTGAGCCAGCCATATTGCCCCCTTTGCCTCTTCGGTCCTGCCGGCGAATCCCATTCGCGCGGCGTCGAGCGGTTATACCCCTCTCCGGTATGATGGACCATGCTTAAGGAATGGTTTCTCGTGCCAATCCGCACAGCGGGCCGGTCAGGGGCGGCACAGGAAAGGCTGGAAGCAGCCACAAGATATGGTATAAGCCCCGCAAACAGAGCAGCACGGAGCATCGCTTGATGCGGATGAGTTCACTTCTTGCGGCCATGACCGCAGCTGGCTTTATCGTGATAATCGGTCTGCCGCTCTCGGCGCAGAGCCTGTCATCCAAAAGCCGCAGCAACCTGTTCAAATCCCAGACCAAACTGCTCGATACGCGGGCGGCCAAACAATATTCCTCATCGGTACGTCTGCAACCGCCCAAGGTGGTGACACCCACCAAATGGGGCAGCCCGAAATACAATGGCAAATACAAGGGGCAGTACCTGGCAATGGCAAAATCCGCCGCTGAACGTCATGGCGTGCCGATTGATCTTTTTCTGCGGCTGGTGCAGCAGGAAAGCGGCTGGAACCCCAACGCGGTGTCGAACAAGGGGGCTATGGGGTTGGCCCAGCTGATGCCGGACACAGCGGCCAAACTCCGTGTAGATCCAGATGACCCTAGACAGAACCTTGAGGGCGGCGCGCGCTACCTCAAAGAGCAATACCGCACCTTCGGCACCTGGCGGCTGGCACTGGCCGCCTATAACGCGGGGCCGGGGGCAGTAAAGAAATACGGCGGCATCCCGCCCTACAAGGAAACCCGAAACTACGTAAAGATCATCGCGGGCGGTTAGGCTAAGCCCATAGCGGCCCAAAAATTGTGAAACCCCGGAGGGCCATCCGGGGTTTCCTGTTTCTGGGGGCACTGGTGTGGGACAAAAGGTGCATCACGATGCCCCGGCCTTGAGCCGGATTCGCCCCGCGCCCGATGCGCCGTCTATTCCGCCGCAACCCCGATTTCGATCACTGGTTCCATCTCTGCGAACTTCTGATCCGACAGGTGGCATTTCACCTGATGTCCATCGGCCATCATCCGCACGGGCGGCACTTCTTTTTCACACAGGCCCCCCGGCACTTCCGATTTCCAGCGGCACCGTGTCTGGAACGGGCAACCGGGCGGCGGGTTCATGGCGGATGGGATGTCCCCTTCCAGGACGATGTGCTTTTTCTTGACCGAGGTGTCGGCAATCGGCACCGCCGACAACAGCGCCTCGGTATAGGGGTGATAGGGCGGCGAGAACACCTGATCGGTTGTGCCCAGCTCGACCACATGGCCCAGATACATCACCATCACCCGGTCACTGAGATAGCGCACGATGCTGAGGTCATGGCTGATGAACAACAGCGTGGTTTTCTGTTTGCGCTGGATTTCCATCAAGAGGTCCGTGACCGCCGCCTGCACCGACACATCCAGCGCCGAGACAGGCTCATCGGCCACCACGATCCGCGCATCCCCCGCAAAGGCGCGGGCAATGCCGACCCGCTGTTTCTGCCCGCCTGACAATTGCCGTGGCATCCGGGTGGCAAACTCACGGGGCAGTTTCACCAGATCCAGCAGTTCAAGCATACGTTGCTTGCGCTCCGCCTCGTTTTTGCCGATCTTGAAAATCTCAAGCGCGCGAATGATCTGCCGTCCCACTGTCATTGACGGGTTCAGCGTGTCAAAGGGGTTCTGGAACACCATTTGCACATCCGCGACATTCTTGGTGGTCCGGTCTTCAATCGGTACCCCGCCAATATCCTTGCCGTCGAGCATGATATGCCCCTCGGTTGCCGTCTCCAGCCCCATCAGCACCTTGGCAAAAGTGGATTTTCCGCACCCCGATTCCCCGACAATTGCCAGCGTTTCAGATTCGCGCGCCTCAAAGGACAGTTCCTCGTTGGCCTTGACCACCTTGGTGTCGCCGCCCCCGAACATCGCATTGGCCGCGACCTGGTAATACTTCTTGAGCTTGTCCATCTTCAGGACAACCTCGCCCACCTCGCCCTTGGTCTTGACCTCGGCCAGCTCCAGCGGGGCCTTCCAGTCGATTTCCCTGAATTTCAGACAGCGTGAATGATGCCGGTCATTGCCCGGCACGGGTTCCATCATGATGGTGCCCTGGTCACAGCGCCCGGCCTCGAAATAATCGCAGCGTGGGCCAAAGTTGCAGCCGGGCGGGCGTTCATGGGGCAGGGGGAAGTTGCCGGGAATGGCCACCAGCGGCCGCGCGTTCTTGTCCGCACCAGGCAGTGGGATCGAGCGGAACAGCGCCTG
>CAXBKL010000099.1:0-13645 GCA_963976125.1 uncultured Sulfitobacter sp.
CATAACAGATAGTTAGCACGTATCACCATCATGCGATAGTGTTAACAGGCCCTAGTCACAGCATGATGATGTGGCAACGGTTTTGCCGCCAAGCACCCGTGGCCGATCCTGGCAATTCAAGACTGGCTCTACGGCCGAAATCCATCTGGAACGCTCAGTGAATGTCGGCAGGGGCAAGACCTTGAGGTGTTTACTCTGGATCACAGCGCAGGTGCTCGTGACGGAACACTCCTGTCAGTGGCAGGGCACATGGTATCGCCCTTTTGGGCTGCGACAGGTACACTTATTTCCGGGCGTCCGGGTCTTCTTGCCCAACCCCTTTGAACACCGCCTTCAACGGGATCGCCCAAAGAATGCCAAGCCCGACGTACACGGCCAGTTCCACCAACACCGAGGGCCGTTCAAACAGGGCCACGACGTTCAAGGCAATGACGATGTAGAGCGGCAGGCCAATCAGCAGGATCACCAGCGACCAGCGTCTGCGGGCTTTGTAACTCAGTGCCATGGCGGTACTTCCTCAATCGGCAAAGGGGTCGGTGACCAGGATCGTGTCTTCCCGTTCCGGTGAGGTAGACAATAGCGCCACCGGGCATTCAATCAACTCTTCCACACGGCGCACATATTTGATGGCCTCCGCAGGCAGCTCTGCCCAGGACCGCGCGCCTTCGGTCGATTGGCTCCAACCGGGCATTTCCTCAAAGATCGGGGTGCAGCGGGCCTGCTGATCGGCGGCAATCGGCAGATAATCAAGACGCTGACCGTCCAGCTCATAGGCCACACAAATCTTGAGCGTTTCGAACCCGTCGAGCACGTCCAGCTTGGTCAGGGCGATGCCATTGACCCCGGAAGTCGCACAGGTCTGACGCACCAGCACCGCGTCAAACCAGCCACACCGCCGCTTGCGCCCTGTAACCGTGCCGAATTCGTGGCCCCGCTCGCCCAAACGCTGACCATCATCGTCATCCAGTTCGGCCGGAAATGGCCCCTCGCCCACGCGGGTGGTATAGGCCTTTACGATGCCAAGAACAAAGTCGATCGACCCCGGCCCGATCCCGGTGCCGGTGGCGGCCTGTCCCGCGATCACGTTGGAGGATGTAACAAAAGGATAGGTGCCAAAGTCAATGTCCAGCAACGCCCCCTGCGCCCCTTCAAAAAGGATGCGCTTGCCGGCTTTGCGCTTCTCGTTCAGCACCTTCCACACCGGCGCGGCATATTCCAGAACCGCCGGCGCAATCGCCTGCAACTCTGCCAGCAGCGCATCGCGGTCCACTGGCGCCAGCCCCAGACCGCGTCGAAGCGCATCGTGGTGTACCAACGCGCGGTCCACCCGCAACGACAATGTTGCCTCATCCGCCAGATCCGCAACCCGCACCGACCGCCGGCCCACCTTGTCCTCGTAGGCGGGTCCGATGCCGCGGCCCGTGGTGCCGATCTTGGCCACGGAATTCTGCGCCTCGCGCGCGCGGTCCAATTCACCGTGGATCGGCAGGATCAGCGGCGTGTTTTCCGCCACCATCAGCGTTTCCGGTGTGATCGTCACACCCTGCCCGCGCAATTGCTCGATCTCCTTGACCAGATGCCAGGGGTCCAGAACGACACCATTGCCGATCACGCTCAGCTTGCCCCCGCGCACGATCCCCGACGGCAGCAGGCTCAGCTTGTAGACCTCACCGTCGATGACCAGCGTATGACCGGCATTGTGGCCGCCCTGAAACCGCGCAATCACATCGGCGCGTTCCGACAGCCAATCCACGATCTTGCCTTTTCCCTCGTCGCCCCACTGGGCACCGACTACTACGACATTGGCCATGCTGATCATTCCTTTGGTTCATCCGAGCCCCTCTTATCGCCATGGCGCAGGCGGTAAAACCGCAAAAATCCAAATGTGTCGGATTTGCACAAAATGCGTGATCCGAGTGCGTCCTATATCGTCGGGCTGGACATTGGGTCAGTCCCTGGCATATTTTTCAAGCAAGAAACAAGCGAGGACGCGATGGGTTTCATCCTGCGCTGGATATGTGCATTTGCGTTGCTGGCCGCGACGTTCAATCCGACCCCCTACAACTATGTCAGCTGGGTGCGAGATTTTGGCGGGATGAACCTGTCTATTGCTGTCTTGCTTGGTTTGCTGCTGGTGATTGGCTACATCATATACCTGCGCGCGACGTTGCGCTCCATCGGCGGGTTTGGCATGTTGCTGGTGCTGGCTGTGGTTGGGGCCGGGCTTTGGGTGCTGTATGATGTTGGTGTTCTGCGGCTGGACGATGCCAGCATGAATCTTTGGCTGGCGCTGATTGCGCTGAGCTTCGTGCTTGGTATCGGGTTAAGCTGGAGCCATGTGCGCCGCTCCCTTTCCGGTCAGTCGGACATGGACGATGTGGATGAATAGGAGCGCGTGATATGGGTCGGACACCAGCCAAACCGCAGGACTTTCAGAAATTCTATTTCGACAAGGTAGCAACCGGCGAGGGCTGTGGATGTGCGGAACGCATCATCGACACTCACGAATTCAACAGACTTGCCGGAACCAGCCGCACCATCGTCGGATGGATCCCCCGCAAGGGCGCGGCGCGCAGGTTCCTGCAAAAAGCCGGAATTTTCAGCCGGAGTTAGGACAGGCCCCGAACGCAGCCCCCTTCCGGCAGGTGCACCGGCGCGCCGTGTGGTGTGCTCAGATAGGCGTTCTTCCAGGCGTCGCGAAGCGCGGCAACATCATCCCCTGACGCAACCCCGCTGTCGGCCAGAAGCGTCTCAAGTGTCTCCAGCCACGCGGCAAAGTAATCCTCGCCACCGTTCAGTTCCTTTTCCAGCCCGTGCGCCTTCAGCGTCGCGCCAAACCGCTGCGCCCAGTCTGGCCAGGCGAAATGCCCCGCCTCGTTGAGGTGCACCGTCAGCGCAAATATCTGCGCATGCCACGGCGCTTCGAACACCGGCTCGGGTGTGCTCATGGGGCGGCCCGCAGATAGCTTTGCCACATGTCCACCACCACCTCGTCGTTCGGGTGTTCCGGATGCGCCCACAATTCGGCGGCGCGAAATACAACCGCATAAAGCGGCTCGGGCGCTTCGCCCGTCCCATGCGCATTGCTGTCGGGCAGCACATGGGCCCCGTGGATCCGCAGAATCCGCCCAAGCGCGCCCGCTGCATAGCCGGGAATCCGGGTGTGGCCCCCTGGCACCCGGTCATTTTCGGCCGGACGCCGTGCCACGACCGCGTCGCCGGGTTCAAAAACCGCAGCGATGCTGCTTGGCCGATCCGCCGGGCCGCCCTTGGCCAGCGCCGCCGCCACCCAGTCGGCCTTCATTGCACGCCCCGCAAGAGGGCTTGGCACCGGTTCGACCCGCCTCGAAAGTTCATCCGCCGTGACCACATTGGTTTCGACCAGAAGGTTCGCCAGCGCCGCCATCCATTTTTCGTAGTATGAAAAGCGCGTGTAATCCATCGGAGCCAGCCGTTCGCGGGAATGCCGCGATACATCCAGATTCCATTGCCCCAAAGCCCCCGACGCAAGGGTGATCGCAAGCGCACGTTTGTGCCATTCGGCGTGGAAAACTTCGTCTTCCGGCTCCGGGATCACCGCGCCGTCGCCAAACCGCCCGCCCATATCGTGAACACGGGTCATGGGGTGCCTGCCAATGCGGTGCCGATCATCGCATCGCGACTGACCAGCGCCATCAGCGCTTCTTCGTCCATGCCTTCGGTCCCTTCGGGGCGTCTGGGGATCACCAGATACCGCAGTTCGGCGGTCGAATCCCACACCCGCACAGCCGTTTCAGATGGCAGGGTGACTCCAAAATCCGCCAAAACCCTGCGCGGTTCGCGGACCGCGCGGGCACGGTAGGCATCCGATTTGTACCACCCCGGCGGAATACCCAGCAACGGCCAAGGGTAACAACTGCACAGGGTGCACACGACCATGTTGTGCACCGCTTCGGTGTTTTCGACCGCAATCATGTGTTCGCCCTGCCGCCCATAGAACCCCAGGTCAGCCACAACCGCCGTTGCGTCCTCAAGCAGCGCCTGCCGAAATTGCGGGTTCGACCATGCCCGTGCCACAACCCGCGCGCCGTTTCGAGGGCCGATCTTGCGCTCATAGGTCTCGATGATTTCATCCAGCGCCGCAGGGTCAATCAGCCCCTTGCGGGTCAGCAGCGTTTCGAGCGCCTTGACCCGAAGCGCGGGATCAGAGGGCAAAAGGGCATGCGGGTCGTCGTGCGAATGGTCATGTGACATGGGTCCAGATTGCACCAGCGCATTTTGTTTGTCCACGCTCGACACTCAGTAAGCCCTTTGAATTCGGGGATTCTATGGAGGTGAAAAGGGCGGGAAATTATGCTATGGTGGTTGCACCAAGCGAGTCTGATCCACCTCAATTCCAGGGTAACCCTCTTAAACAAGGCGTGGTAGAGTACCGCTTGAAAGACCGCCGCATCTGTCGGCGGTCTTTGTTTTGGGCTATGGTCCCATTTCGGAACCGGGAGGCCCCAATCCTCCCTTGCCCCGGCGCGCAAAGATGCATAGATAGCCGCAAACGAAAACCGAAAGCAGTCCGTTCCATGGAAAATGTCGTTCTTATCGTCCACCTCCTCCTGGCGCTTGGCCTGATCGCCGCAGTGCTGCTTCAGCGCTCCGAAGGGGGCGGCCTGGGGATGGGCGGTGGTGGCGGTGCCGTTTCGGGACGCGCGGCGGCCACGGCAATGACCAAACTGACCTGGCTGCTGGGGGCTGCGTTCATCGTCACGTCGATCACCCTGACGATCCTCGTTGCACAGCAATCTGCCGGCGCATCGGTGATTGACCGTCTGGGGGCAACACCGACACCCACGCAGTCGGCGCCGCAGACATCCACTGGTGATGGCCTGTTGCCACCGACAAGCGACGACGCTGCACCGTTGGTACCAGCGGCGGACTAACCACAACACCTTGAGGCAAGACTGAATCACGCACCTTCATGTTGCGCTACGGTCTTGCGTTACATCCACGAATCCTGTTATTCTTAAATCCCGTGGTGCTGCTGTTTTTAACAGCGCATTTCGATGATTTGCAGGCGCAGGTTTTGCAAACAGACTTGGAACACGGGGGTCTTTCGACACATGGCGCGATATATTTTCATCACCGGCGGTGTTGTTTCCAGCCTGGGCAAAGGTCTGGCGTCCGCCGCGCTTGGCGCGTTGTTGCAGGCCCGTGGGTATTCGGTACGGCTGCGCAAACTCGATCCCTATCTGAACGTCGACCCCGGCACCATGTCGCCCTTTGAGCACGGAGAGGTATTCGTGACCGATGATGGTGCGGAAACCGATCTGGATCTGGGCCATTACGAGCGGTTCACAGGTGTGCCTGCGCGCAATACCGATTCCGTATCGTCCGGGCGCATCTATTCCACCGTGCTCGAAAAAGAACGGCGCGGTGATTACCTGGGCAAAACCATTCAGGTGGTTCCCCATGTTACAAACGAAATCAAGGACTTCCTGCATATCGGCGATGATGAGGTCGATTTCATGCTCTGCGAAATCGGCGGCACTGTCGGTGACATCGAGGGGCTGCCCTTTTTCGAAGCCATCCGCCAATTTGCCCATGACAAGCCACGTGGCCAGTGCATCTTCATGCACCTCACCCTGTTGCCCTATCTGGCGGCTTCCGGCGAGCTTAAGACAAAGCCCACGCAACACTCGGTCAAAGAACTGCAATCCATCGGCATCGCACCTGACATTCTGGTGTGCCGTTCTGAACATCCCATCCCCGAAAAGGAACGGGAAAAAATTGCATTGTTCTGTAACGTCCGCAAGGAAGCGGTTGTCGCGGCCTATGATCTGAAATCCATCTACGAGGCCCCCCTTGCCTATCATGCGCAGGGGCTGGACCAGGCAGTGCTGGATGCGTTTGCCATTTCCCCTGCCCCCAAACCGGACCTGCGGGTGTGGCGGGATGTCTATGACCGGGTGCATAACCCGGAAGGTGTGGTGAACGTGGCCATCGTGGGCAAATACACACAGTTGGAAGACGCTTATAAATCCATCGCCGAGGCGCTTACCCATGGCGGAATGGCCAACCGGGTCAAGGTCAAGGTGGCCTGGGTCGACGCGGAGATCTTTGAGCGCGAAGAGGATGTTGCCACACGGCTCGAGGGCTTTCACGCGATCCTTGTTCCCGGTGGATTTGGCGAACGCGGGACCGAAGGCAAGATCAAGGCCGCGCAATATGCACGGGAGCATCAGGTTCCCTATCTTGGTATCTGTCTGGGCATGCAGATGGCGGTGATCGAGGCGGCGCGCAATGTGGCGGGTTTGACCGCGGCGGGGTCAGAGGAGTTTGACCATGAGGCCGGCAAAAAACGATTCGAGCCGGTGGTGTATCACCTCAAGGAATGGGTGCAGGGCAATCACAAGGTCGAACGCAGACCGGGCGACGACAAGGGCGGCACCATGCGGTTGGGCGCCTATGACGCGACACTGATACCGGGGTCCAAGGTCGCCCAGGCCTATGGCACCACGACCATCGACGAACGCCATCGCCACCGCTACGAGGTGGACATCGCCTACAAGGACAAGCTGGAGGCCGCGGGCCTGACGTTTTCGGGCATGTCACCGGATGGCAAGTTGCCCGAGATTGTCGAATGGTCCGACCACCCATGGTTCATCGGGGTGCAATTCCATCCCGAACTGAAATCGAAACCCTTTGCCCCGCACCCTCTTTTCAAGGATTTTGTGCGCGCGGCCAAGGAAATGTCCCGGCTGGTATAAGTCTTCAGCCCCATAGACGCGGGCCCACTTTTTGACGGATCCCTTGCGGCAAGGCCGGTCGCGGAGTAGCCTGAGTTGACGCTGGGGCAATGAAAAGGACCGCGATATGCAGATGTTTCAAACCGGCCCCGACCGCTATCCGTCCAAATCCGTAGATGCCTATGCGACGATCAACCAACGTACGCTGGCGTTCTTTGTAGGTCTGGTGGCCCTTGGCCTGCCGGCCATCCTGTTTTTCGGCTCTTACAACCCGTTCCAGAGCACATGTTTTCGCGATTCCATAAGCCACTATTATTACGCGCAATTTCTGGGCGGTCCCTTCATCGGGGCGTTGGTGTTCATCGGAACATACATGTGGGTCTATCAGGGCGAGGACAAACACGGCTCTGAATCCAAACTCGCCTCCGTTGCCGGAACCTTCGCATTTGGTGTGGCTCTTTTCCCGACATCGGGTCACGGATGCGATGCACAGACATTTACCGCGCGTGCGCTGACAAATTTCGGCCCAGACCCCGCGCAATTGGATCTGATCAAGGCACAGGCGATGGGCGGCAACCCTGATATTGCATCCTATTTCCAGCTGACCTCCTATTCCGCAACCTTGCATTACCTTAGTGCAACGATTCTGTTCTGCTTTCTTGCGTGGTTTGCGCTTGTCGTGTTCACCGCCGTTGAGCCACACCAACAGAACCCGGACGGGACGCTGAAACGCGACAAGGTGATCCGCAACAGGTTCTACAAGATCTGCGGCGGCCTGATGATCCTGTCCATCCTTGCAATGGCCAGCTATGCCGCCCTTGCCAAACTGACCTCCCTTGATCTGAGCTGGTGGAGCCGGGCCAACATGACGTTCTGGTTCGAGGCTCTGGCGCTTTGGGGTTTTGGTCTGTCGTGGATGGTCAAGGGCAGGTTCTGGGGCACGATGCTGCAAGACGAGATCGAGCGCGCCATTTGATGGGCCTTGCGCCTCAGGCGCACTGCGATACACCACGAACATGCTCAGCTATCAACATATCTACCACGCCGGAAATCTCGCTGACGTTCACAAGCACAGCCTGCTGGCGTGGGTTCTCGCCTATCTGACCCGCAAGGACAAGCCGCTCAGCTATATGGAAACCCATGCGGGGCGGGCATTGTATGACCTGTCCGACGCCGCAGCGCTCAGAACCGGCGAGGCAGCGCAGGGCATTGAAAAGACGGCCCGCTGGTTTGATGCCGCTCATCCCTATGCCCAAGTGATTGCGACCGTTCGGGAGCAGGACGGGCCAAACGCCTACCCCGGATCACCGATGATTGCGGCGCATCTTTTGCGCGAAACCGACCGGATTGATCTGGCAGAGCTGCACCCCAAGGAACACGCCGCCCTTGATCTGGCCATGTCCCCCTATCCGGTGAAATGCCATCTGAGAGACGGGTTTGACATGGCGTTTGCCCTGACCCCGCCGACACCGCGCAGGGGGCTGATTCTGATCGACCCCAGTTTCGAAATCAAGGATGACTATGTCGCCATCCCCCGCCATATCGGGAAATTGCACCGGGCATGGAACGTCGGCATCATCATGCTTTGGTATCCCATCCTCACCAGCAAGGCCCACCTGCCGATGCTGACCGCCCTTGACCGCGCCCATGCCGATGCCTTGCGGCACGAGGTCCATTTCCCGCCGGCCCGGCCCGGCCACGGCATGATCGGATCCGGTCTGTTTGTCATCAACCCGCCCTATGGGCTGGCCGACGCGGCCAGGATCCTGGCTCAGAAATACAAAACCGTTGGAAAGGACTAACATGCCAAAAGGATATTGGATCGGCCGCATGGATGTACATGACGCCGAAACCTACGACATCTACCGCGCCGCAAACGCAAAGCCTTTTGCCGACTATGGGGCAAAGTTCCTGGTGCGTGGCGGTGCCCAGACACCAGCAGAGGGAGCATGGCGCGCCCGTACCGTAATCATCGAATTTTCCAGCTATGCCGACGCATTGGCCTGTTATGAAAGCGACGCCTATCAAAAGGCCAAGGATATTCGCCTGCCTGCCGCAGACGGAGAGCTTGTCATTGTTGAGGGATACGAGGGCTGAAAAATGTGCTAGGCTGGTTTCATGAAACAACTCGTCAGCCTGCTGGTCGCCTTATTGCCTACAGGAGCTCTTGCCTGTGGTGCCCCTGTTTGTCTGGTCGATCCCAACGGCCTCAGCCTGCCACAGATCATCACCTTTGAAGACATGCGCAGCGGGGCCGGTCCGGGGTATCTGATTGACGACATCCTGCCGATGCCAGGGGCCACATTCGGGGAACGGTTCGCAGGTCAGAACGTGATTTCACAGGGCTTTCATGACGAGGTTACCGGCACTGCCTTTGGCCCGCTCACCATGTTGCCGGGGGCCAGCGGCCAAAACCTGTCGCTTGTGCGGTTCAGCGGCAATACCATGCTCAACGGATACGGTGCCGCAGGTTTCCCCAAACGCGATGCACAGGGCGAAGGGGCCATTGCGGTGCTGTTCGACGAGGACCAATCGGCGCTGGCCTTTGATCTGCGCGGCGGTGAGGCGGGCATTGCCCATGTCACATTCCACCGTCGTGATGGTACAATGATCGGCACGGTTCCGGTGGACCCGACGGGCGAATTCTCCGTGGGGTTCATGCGCTCCGACGGCATCCGCGACATCGCGGGATTTACCGTGACCAACAAAGACCCCCAAGGCATGGCGATCGACACAATTCGCTTTGGAAAAATACCGGAACTGAGTTAATCATTACCCATGTTTGAACGTCTCTTCCCCCGCCGCAAACCGGCCCCCAAGCCACTGCCTCAACCCAACGCCCAATTGGCGCTTGGCGCGCTTCTGGTGCGCGTGGCTTTTGCAGACCGTGAATACAAGGCCTCCGAAATCGGCCAGATTGACCGCATCCTGTCCCGAACATTCGGCATCGGCCCGATTGAGGCCGCCAAATTGCGCGCCACCTGCGAAGCCCTTGAACGGGACGCCCCCGGCACGCCAGAATTTGCCCGCATTCTGCGCGAAGAGGTCGCCTATGCCGACCGCAAATCGCTCGGCGACGCGATGTGGTCCGTCGCACTGGCGGACGGCCATTCGGACGAAGCCGAAGAAATCCAGCTTCAGGAAATCGAGACAGCACTCGGCCTGACCGAAGCCGACATCCGCGAAGGACGTGAAACCGCATTGCGTGGACAATAGTGCTGGTTCGCAAAACCAGAATCTGCTCTTTTGTGGCGCGCTATAGCTTGGCCTTTCAGTAGCCAGAGCCTATATCACGATCATGTTTGGTGAATTTCTCAGACGGCTGACACAGCCGGACCCCGCTCCGCTTGAAGATTCCGATGCGCGACTGGCGCTGACCGCCCTGTTGGTCCGTGTCGCCCGCTCGGACCACGACTATGACATCTCCGAGCGAGAGCTGATCGAAAAAATCGCGCGGAACCGCTTTGATCTTGAGACCGCCGAGGCCGTCGCGTTGTTACAGGAAGGCGAGATCCTGGAGTCCGAGGCCCCTGACACGGTGCGCTTTACCCGCGCAATCAAGGATGCAGTTCCCTTCGATGAACGCCTGGGTATCGTCGAGGCACTGTGGGAAGTTGTCCTTGCCGATGGCATCCGGTCCGACGAGGAAAACGCGCTACTCCGTCTTGTTGCAAATCTGTTGGGCGTTTCGGACACAGACAGCGCGATGGCACGGCAAAGGATGACCGCGCGAAGCTGACCTTAGGTAAGCGCACCGCAGCTAAAGCAGGTCGGCGTTGCATTCGCCTTCGTTTTGGCCCCTTATTGGGGCTGGAAACGACAAGAATGGCCAATACGCATCGTGACAGACGACACACCGGTGATTCAAATCAAGGATCTTCACAAGGCCTACGGTTCTTTGGAAGTGCTCAAGGGCGTTGGCCTGACCGCGCCGCGCGGCCATGTGATTTCGCTGATCGGCTCATCGGGGTCGGGTAAGTCGACGCTGCTGCGCTGCTGTAACCTGCTCGAAGACAGCCAGCAGGGCGAGATCCTGTTCAAGGGCGAGCCGGTCCGCTGGAAGGGCACCGGTCACGGACGGCGCCCTGCGGACCCCAAACAGGTGCTGCGCATCCGCACCAACCTGTCGATGGTATTTCAGCAGTTTAACCTATGGGCCCACATGACCATTCTGCAAAATGTAATGGAGGCCCCTCTGACTGTGCTGGGACGCGACCGTGCGCAGGTCGAAAAGGTGGCCCGCCAGCATCTCGACAAGGTCGGTATCGGCGAGAAATGCGACGTCTATCCCGCGCAATTGTCGGGCGGCCAACAACAGCGTGCCGCCATTGCGCGGGCCCTTTGTATGGAACCCGAGGCGCTGTTGTTCGATGAGCCCACATCCGCCCTTGATCCCGAATTGGAACAGGAAGTTATCAAGGTTATCAAGGATCTGGCGGCAGAAGGGCGCACCATGTTGATCGTCACCCATGACATGAAACTCGCCGCCGATGTATCGGACCACGTTGTGTTCCTGCATGCTGGCCTGATCGAAGAACAAGGACCGCCCGAAACACTTTTTGGCGCACCCAAATCAGAACGCCTGCGCGGGTTCCTGTCTGCGACCCACGCAACGTAATCCAAAACCAAGAAAAACGGGAGAAAACCATGAAAACGATCCTACTTGCCACTGCAGCCCTCGCCATGACTGCGGGCCTTGCCATGGCCGACAGCCACGGTAAAACCGTGCGCCTGGGTACCGAAGGTGCCTACCCCCCCTACAATTTCCTGGACGACAATGGCGAAGTCGCCGGGTTCGAGCGCGACGTGGGTGACGAGCTGTGCGCCCGCGCTGAGCTGACCTGCGAATGGGTCACCAACGAATGGGACAGCATCATCCCCAACCTGGTGTCGGGCAACTACGATGTGATTATCGCGGGGATGTCGATCACCGATGAACGTGACGAAGTCATCGACTTCTCCGACCCCTATACCCAACCGGACCCCTCCGCCTTTGTGGCGATGGGCGATGTCGACATGACAACGGGCGTGATCGCCGCACAATCCGGCACCATCCAGGCCAGCTATATCGCCTCGATGGGCGGCGCGACGCTGGTGGAGTTTGCAACCCCCGAAGAAACCATCGCCGCTGTCAAGAACGGTGAAGCCGACGCGGTGCTGGCCGACAAGGCCTTCCTTGAGCCCATCGCCGAAGCGGACTCCGATCTCTCGATCGTGGGCGATGACGTCCTGCTGGGGGGTGGCATCGGCCTTGGCATCCGCGAAAGCGATGGCGAGCTGCGCGAAAAGTTCAACGCGGCAATCCAGTCCATGAAAGCGGATGGCAGCCTGAATGCGCTGATTGAAAAGCACCTTCCCGGCTCCGCCACGTTCTAAGAACCGATCCGCAAAGGGGGGCGCCACCGCCCCCCTTTCACCTTTCCAGATAAACTCAATCCGACCCAACCGAGAGCGCTGCCATTTTTAGTTTTTGCGCAGACCCCGAGCAGCTTGAAACCTTCCGCTGGTTTGGCTGCTACCTGACAACCGGCAAGCACATGAACCTCTATTGGTCGGTGCTGACGGTTCTGCTGTTGCTGGGCATCACTGCGCCGGTCGCGCTGGGATTCGGTTTTCTGGGCGCCTCCGCCGCCCGCTCCGCCTTTGCCCCGCTCCGCTGGATCGGCAAGACCTATATCGCCATCGTGCGCGGCGTGCCTGACATTGCGTTTTTCCTGTTCTTCGTGATCGCCCTGGATCAGGCCGTCGAATTTCTCCGTCACAAGACGCTGTGCCCCGATTGGACGGAACCCGTCAGACAAGGCAGCGATTTTGTCGTCTGCCAGGCGGCCAAGATGCCCTTGGGGAATTCACCGCAATGGGTGCATGAAACCTATGGCTTCTCCATCGCCGTGATCACCTTTGCCATTGTCTACGGGGCGTTTGCGGCCAATGTGCTGTTCGGCGCAATGCGCGCTGTGCCCCACGCGCAGCTTGAAACCGCCGCCGCCTATGGCATGTCCACGCGGCAAACCTTCTGGCGCGTGCTGGTGCCTCAGATGTGGGTCTTTGCCCTGCCGGGTCTGTCAAACCTGTGGATGTTGCTGATCAAGGCAACGCCGCTGTTGTTCCTGCTGGGGGTCGAAGACGTGGTCTATTGGGCGCGCGAATTGGGCGGCACCAAGACACCGCGCTTTACCGAATACCCCCACGGCGATTGGCGCATGTGGTATTTCCTGGGATTGCTGGTGTTTTATCTGTGTTTCACCCGAGTGTCCGAAATTGTGCTGGACCGGCTGATGAGCCGACTGACCCACGGACAGGCCACCGCCGCAGGCGAAGCGCAAAGGAAAGCGGCATGAACGTCCCCGCGAAGAGGCACCGCCGATGAGCACTTGCCTGCAAACCATTCAGGACTATGGCCTGCGCGCCGTGGGCATCGGCGAACGCCTGCTCCCGCGAGAGGATTTCACCCTGTGCCAACAATTCACCCTGATCGGCTCAGGCATGATCTGGAACATCTATTTCGGTGCCATGGCCCTGCTGTTCGGCTTTTTCCTTGCAACAGCACTTGGAGTCGGCAAGGCAAGCGCCAACATCTGGGTGCGCAAATCCGCCGAATGGTTCATCTTCATCTTTCGCGGCTCGCCGCTGTTCATCCAGTTCTTCTTTGCCTATTTCCTGTTCCTGTCCCTCAAAGGCGTGAACCCGATGTTTGACGCCTTCACCTCGGCCTGGCTGGGGGCGCTGATCGTGCTGTTCCTGAACACCGCCGCCTACACGGGCGAGATTTTCTACGGCGCGCTGCGTTCCATCCCCAAGGGCGATGTCGAGGCAGCGGATGCTTATGGGCTGTCGGGCTGGGCCCGGTTTCGCCGGGTGATCTGGCCAACGATGCTGCGCCTTGCCTGGCCCGCCTATACCAACGAGGCGATCTTTTTGTTCCA
>CAXBKL010000100.1:0-13593 GCA_963976125.1 uncultured Sulfitobacter sp.
AGCGCGTCTATGAGGTTCGGTCGGTTCCCGCAAACCCCTTTGATAACACGTAAAAATCCGTGCCCGTCAGGGCGGTGTCACTGGTTCGCAATGGGGATAATGGCGGAGGCTCAGGGATTCGAACCCTGGGGACGCTCTCACGCCCGCCGGTTTTCAAGACCGGTGCATTCGACCACTCTGCCAAACCTCCGCAGCTTTTCCCTCCTAATCCGGTCTTCTTGATTCGGCAAACCGCATTTGTGGGAAAACGCACCGATGTCCAACTGGGGAAAATTGCCGATTGCGCACCGCCAGCCTTTTCAGGCTGTTCGCAAGTCGCTAAGCTGCGCGCAAAGGCGCTCTTAACGGGCCAAAAAATGATGCCGTCCGGGCAAAACAATGGGCGGAAAACCTTGTCCCCAGGGGGACGCGCAGGCAAGGACTTGACCAAGATGAGCAGGCTTTTCAATGGCACGGCGCGGGCAAATCGCAAACGGATTGTGGTCGGGGGGCTGTTGATGTCTGCCCTGGCGCTGAGCGGCTGTGACGAAAACGGGCAGTTCGGTCTACCCTTCCCGGCTGGCGGGTCCGGTCAGGCGAGCACCGCCGGAAGCACCCGGTCGACAAAACTTGTCGAGCGGGATGTCGAGGCACCCGAGGTTTTTTCGGCCACCGACCAAGGTTTGTGGGATGGCCGTCCTTCGCTGGGCGGTGTCTGGGTCGCGCACCCCGATGTCACCGAACCCGAACGGGTTATCATCCGCAATCAGGCCAACAGCAAGTTCGTGATCGGCGCTTTGTTCCGCAAGGAACGGGATCTGCCCGGACCCAGGTTGCAGATTTCTTCCGACGCGGCGGCGGCCCTCGGCATTCTGGCCGGCGCCCCAGCACCTTTGAACGTCACCGCCCTGCGGCGCGAAGAATCCGAAATCACCGAAGCCGTAGCCGATGGCAATACCGTCGCCGCTCCAGCGGAAGTCTCGGAAACCGCGCTTGATCCCATTGCCGCCGCGGGTGCCGCCATTGACGCCGCCCCCGCCGCGCCGCCTGCGGCCGCCAAGCCTTCCGTGCCGGCATCATCGCTGCCCAAGCCCTTTGTCCAGATCGGGATATTCAGCATTGAGGCCAATGCCGTGCGCGTGACCAAACAGATGCGCAGTGCCGGCATGGTACCGACAATCAAGCGATCCGAAATCAATGGCAAACCGTTCTGGCGCGTTGTGGTCGGCCCGGCGACGACCAAATCCGAGCTGGATGGCCTGATAAAGGCGATCAAGGGCGAAGGGTTCTCGGACGCTTATGCCGTTTCCAACTGACGTGATGCAAAGGAGCATTTCCAGACCATGATCCGCTTTTACACAGCCCTTTTGGTGCTGATCCTGTCCACCCTGTCCGCTGCGGCCTTTGAAACAAAGGCCACTTCGGCTTTTGTCATAGATCAGACCACCGGGACGGTGCTTTTGTCCAAGGACGCGGACAGGCCCCTGCCGCCTGCATCCATGTCCAAGCTGATGACCCTCTACATGGCGTTCGAGGCGATTGAGCGGGGCAAGGCCAATGGCGGCCTGGATCTGACGGAAAAGCTGCCTGTTTCCGCCCATGCCATGTCATATGGCGGCTCGACGATGTTTCTGGACACCACCGATCGGGTCACGGTCGAGGACTTGCTGCGGGGCATTATCGTGCTGTCGGGCAATGACGCCTGTGCGGTAATTGCCGAGGCGCTGAGCCCCGATGGCACAGAAGCCGGCTTTGCCCGGTTGATGACCCAGCGCGCGCAGCAGATGGGCATGACCAATTCCACTTTCACCAATTCCAATGGCTGGCCACAGGCCGGGCAGCGCATGTCGATGCGGGATCTGGCGCTTTTGGCCAATCGGCTGATTGTCGATTTTCCTCAATTCTACCCGATGTTTGCAGAGCGCGAATTCATCTTTGATGGCCGCGCGCCCAAGAACAAGCTGAACCGCAATCCGTTGCTGGGGCTGGGCATTGGCGCGGACGGGCTCAAGACCGGCCACACTCAGGAGGCGGGGTACGGACTGGTCGGATCGGCCAAACAGGGCAACCGGCGGGTGATCTTTGTGATCTCGGGTCTGGATACCGCCGCTGACCGGGCGCAGGAAGCCGAAGCCATCGTCAATTGGGCGTTTCGCCAGTTCAGCGAGCGGTCGCTGGGGAAGGCCGGAAAGCAGATTGCCGAGGCACCTGTGGCGATGGGCGTGGCCAAAACGGTCGGGCTGGAACTGGCGGAGGATCTGACGGTGCTTGCGCCTGTGATGGGGGGCAAGAAACTGGAGGCAGAGGTTGTTTACCAGGGGCCTCTTCACGCACCCTTTGCCAAAGGCGACGCCTTGGCCGAACTGGTGATCCGGCGTGACGACTTGCCCGAAGTGCGCGTGCCGCTTGTCGCCTCTTCCCCGGTGGCACCCGGCGGTTTCATGGTCAAGCTGACCGCCGCGACGCTGCACCTGATTGAGCGGCTCAACGCCGGGCCACAGGACGCATCGTGACATCACCCGCTCCTTTACTGGGCCGATTCATCAGTTTCGAAGGCATCGACGGCTCCGGCAAATCGACGCAGGCCCGGCTGCTTGCCAATCATCTGCGCGAGATCGGACATGACGTGGTATTGACCCGCGAGCCCGGCGGATCACCCGGTGCCGAAGAAATCCGGGCACTGGTGTTGCAGGGTGCGCCGGACAGATGGTCGGCAGAGACCGAAATACTATTGTTCACTGCTGCGCGGCGCGACCATCTGGAACGCACGATCCTGCCTGCGTTGCAGGCAGGCAAGGTGGTGATCTGTGACCGGTTCGCGGATTCAACCCGCATGTATCAGGGGCTGTCGCGAGGTGATCTGCGCGGGGTGGTGGATGCCCTGCACCGCCTGATGATCGGTGTCGAACCGGATGTCACGGTCTTGATCGACATGGACCCCGGTCAGGGGTTGAGCCGGGCGCGGTCGCGGCAAACGATCGAAGAACGGTTCGAGGATTTTGGAGAAGGGTTGCAGGCGGCAATGCGTGCAGGCTTTCTGGATCTCGCGCGTGAATATGCCGACCGGTTTGTGGTGATCGACGGGGCGCGCGACATCGACGCGGTGGCCAAGGATGTCAAACGCGCCACCGCACCACATCTGCCGCAGATCAGTCCGGGCTCATAGACCGCTGGCCTGGCACTGGCCCGTCAAAACCATTCCATCCCAAACCAAACATGTTACACCCCCATCATGAGCGACACCGAAACCCCGCCAGACCAGATTGAAGGCGCGCCGCATCCGCGCGCGACCCCACGCCTTGTCGGGCAGGATGGGGCCGAGGCCCAATTTCTGGATGCCTGGAACACTGGCAAACTGCACCACGCCTGGCTGCTGACCGGGCCGCGTGGCGTTGGCAAGGCGACGCTTGCGTGGCGGATTGCGCGGTTTCTTCTGGCGACGCCCGATCCCGAGGCGGGGGGCATGTTCGCGGCGCCACCGCCGGTTTCGCTGGATATATCCCCCGATCATCCCGTTGCCCACCGCATTGCTGCAGGCAGCGACGGGGCGCTGCGGTCGGTGATCCGAACGGTCAATCCCGACACCAAACGGATGCGCAAGCAGATCGTCGTCGATGACATACGCGCATTGGGCGGCTTTTTCCAGATGTCGGCGGCTGACGGGGGCCGACGGGTGGTGATCATCGACGATGCCGATGAGATGAACGCCAACGCCGCCAACGCGCTGTTGAAGATGCTCGAAGAACCGCCCCAGCGCGCAACCTTGTTGCTGGTCAGCCATCGGCCTTCGGGCCTTCTGCCCACCATAAGGTCCCGCTGCCGTACGCTGCGTCTGGGTACACTGACAGCAGCACAGATGACCGAGGCCCTCGCCCAGTCAGGCGTTGACATTCAGGGAGACTCCGGCGCGCTGGCGGAACTTTCCAGCGGCTCAGTTGGCGGGGCACTGCGCCTATCGCTGCTGGGGGGGCTGGGCATCTATGCCGAACTGGTGGCCTTGGCCGGGTCACTGCCACAGATGGACCGGGCGCGCGCGCTGAAACTGGCCGAGGCGGCGGCGCAGCGGGGGGCCGAAGACAAGCTTGCGCTGCTTTTCTCCCTGATTAATCTGCTGCTGGCCCGATTGGCCCGTACCGGCGCGACCGGCATGGCACCGCCAATCGGCGCGGCACCCGGCGAAACAGAGATGCTTGTCCGACTGTCTCCGACACCTGCGCAGGGGCGTATCTGGGCCGACATTGCACAGGAGGTCTCCGCCCGTGCGGCACATGGGCTTGCGGTGAACCTTGACCCTGCCGCACTGGTCCTAGATACCCTGCTCAAGATCAGCAGCCACGCGCCGCGATAGCACCACCACTTGAGGACGGCATGACCGAAACGCCCCAGATCACCGACAGCCATTGCCACCTTGATTTCCCGGATTTCGACGGTCAAATGGCAGACATCATTGCCCGCGCCGCCGACGCCGGGGTCACGCGGATGGTCACAATCTGTACCCGATTGAAGAACGAACCAACCGTGCGCGCCATTGCCGAAGCCCATGACCCGGTGTTCTATGCCGCCGGGACACATCCGATGTCCGTCGCCTCCGAACCCATGGCCAGCACCGATGAGCTGATTTCCCTTACCCGTCATCCAAAGATGATCGGCATTGGCGAAACCGGTCTGGATTACCATTACACCGCCGAAAGCGCCGCCTTGCAGCAGACCTCGCTCAGGATCCATATTGATGCGGCGCGGCAGACCGGTCTGCCGCTGATCATTCATGCCCGCGACGCGGATGACGATATGGCCCGGATCCTGACCGAAGAGTACCGCAACGGGGCCTACACCTGTGTGATGCATTGTTTTTCATCCTCGGCGGCCCTCGCCCATGCCGCGCTGGAGTTGGGATTTTACCTCAGCATGTCAGGCATTACCGCGTTCCCTAAATCGGGCGATCTGCGCGAGATTTTTGCGGCGGCCCCGATTGACCGTATCCTGATCGAAACCGACGCGCCCTATCTGGCCCCGCCTCCGCACCGGGGCAGACGCAACGAACCTGCCTTCACCGCCTACACAGCACGGCGCGCGGCGGAAACCTTCGATATGGACTACGCAGCCTTTGCCGCCCGGACGCAGGCGAATTTCGATCGGCTTTTCCACAAGGCCCGCGCCTATCAAAAGGCCGCCTGATGGCTGAAATGCGGATCACCATCCTGGGATGCGGATCGTCCGGCGGGGTGCCGCGACTGGGTGGCCAATGGGGGGCCTGCGACCCTGACGAGCCGCGCAATCATCGTCGCCGCTGCTCGATCCTTGTCGAACGGGCCACGCGGGATGGCACCACAACCGTTCTGATCGACACGTCACCCGATATGCGCAGCCAGTTGCTTGATGCAGGTGTCGGGCGTCTTGATGGGGTGCTTTACACCCACGCCCATGCCGATCACGTGCACGGGCTGGACGATCTGCGCATGATCGTTATCAACATGCGCGCGCGCCTGCCGGTCTGGGCTGATGCCCCGACCCGCGATGCCCTGCTTGATCGGTTTGGATATGCCTTCATTCGCCCCGAAGGTTCGATGTATCCGCCAATCCTCGAAATGAACCCGATTGACGGCGATGTGACCATTGACGGTCCCGGTGGTGCCCTGACGTTCAGCCCGTTTCTTGTGCACCATGGCGGCATGGATGCGCTGGGGTTCCGCGTCAACAACGTGGCCTATCTGCCGGATGTGGTTGAAATTCCCGCACCTGCCTGGGCCAGTCTTGAAAACCTCGACTGCTGGATTGTCGACGCCCTGAGGCGCGATCCGCATCCGACCCACAGCCACCTTGAAAAAACTCTGGGCTGGATCAAGGACATTGAACCGAAATCCGCCGTGCTGACCAATATGCACAATGATCTGGATTACCGGACACTTGTTGCAGAAACCCCCAATCACATCCAACCCGCTTTTGATGGCATGCACCTGACCTTTCCGCTCCATTAACTTCATCTTTCCGGATAAACTCCACGGGGGTCCGGGGGTGTGAAACCCCCGGTCCGGCGGCCCGGACCGGGGCGCAAACGCCAGATCAGGATCCAATATGCAAACTCTTCTGGACGTTGTTCTCCCTGTCTTTCTGGTCATCGGCTTTGGCTATGTTGCAGTCTGGCGCGGGCTGTTTCCGCTGACCGGCATCGACGGGGTCATGCGGTTCACCCAGAACTTCGCAATCCCCTGTCTGCTGTTTCAGGCCATTGCCCGGCTGGATCTGACAACCTCATTCGATCCCCGCCTGCTGCTAAGCTTCTATAGCGGCGCGACCATCAGTTTTGCACTGGGCATCTTCGGCGCCCGCCTCCTGTTTGCAAGGTCTTGGGAGGACAGCGTGGCCATTGGGTTTTGCTGTTTGTTCTCGAATTCAGTTCTTTTGGGTCTGCCGATCTCGGAGCGGGCCTATGGGCCGGATGCGCTGACCGGCAATTATGCCATCATCGCGCTGCATTCCCCGTTCTGCTATGGGCTGGGCATCACGGTGATGGAATTTGTGCGCAACCGGGGCCAGCGTGCCGGCCAGTTACTGCGCGCGGTGAGCCGCGCGATGTTTCGCAATGCGCTGGTCATTGCCATCCTCGCGGGGTTTGCTGTGAACCTTGTGGGGCTGGGCATTCCCGGCGTTGTCGACGATGCGCTGTCGCTGATCGTGCGGGCCGCCCTGCCCGCCGCCCTTTTTGCGCTGGGTGGTGTCCTGATCCAGTACCGCCCCGAAGGCGATATGAAGGCAATTGCCATGGTCTGCGTCATCGCGCTTGTGATTCACCCTGCGCTGGTCTGGGTTTTTGGCACGGCACTGGAGTTGCCGCAGGATGCCTTCCGTTCCGGGGTGCTGACGGCGGCAATGGCACCGGGTTTCAACGCCTATATCTTCGCCAACATGTATGGCCGTGCCCGCCGCGTTGCCGCCTCGGCGGTTCTCATTGCCACGGGAAGTTCGGTCCTGACCGCGTGGTTCTGGCTCGAAGCCCTGGCCTGAGAACGACCAGTTTGGGCGCAGAAGACTTGCATCCGCTTTTCGGGTGGTCTGACTTTCTTCTCTGTTCAAGGCCGCATACCCCGCGCCTGTGACTTCACGCGGCTACCGGGCGATCCAGATCATTCTCTTTGATACATTCCGCCCGCAATTCGCAGCTTGCCTTGCGCCGGAACGGCATCAACGGCAATCGCGGTCGACGCTTGCCGCCACATGGGTCACTGTGTGGAAATCTCCTCTGACCTGACCCGGAAGAACAGGGTGTAGAGCACCGGAACAACGATGAGGGTCAGAATTGTCGCAAAACTCAATCCAGCGATGACCACAACCGCAAGGGACTTGAAGAACGGATCCCACAGCAAAGGCACAACACCGAGCACAGTGGTCAGCACGCCAAGCGAGACAGGTCGCACACGGGTCACGGCGGCATCCACCACGGCTTGCATACGCGCCTTGCCTGCGCCGATTTGACTGTCTGTTTCATCCAGTAGGACAATTGCATTCTTTATCAACATACCAGTCAGCGACAAAATCCCGAGGATTGCCATGAACTCCATCGGCGTCTTGGTCAACGCAAGGCCCCAGATCACGCCGATCAGGGCCAGCGGTACAGTCAACCAAATGATCAAGGGTTGCCGCAATGCGTTGAACAGGAAGATGACCACCAAGATCATTGCACCAAAACCAAGCGGCATGGTCGCCGCCAGACCTGCGTTCGCCTCTGCTGAATTGCCAAACTCGCCCTTCCATTCAAATGAATAGCCCGCCGGTAACTCGATGGCTTCGATGGGGCCCTGGACGGCGTCAAACAGATCGCCGGACAAGATGCCGGGGGCGTTGTCCGATTGGGCCGTAATGGCCAGTTTCCGATCTATGCGCCGGAGGTTGCCCGCCTCAAAAACCAGATCGAAACTGTCCACGACCTGGGAGATCGGGACATAGCCACCGACAACCTGGCTAAACACCTGAATATCGCGCAATGCGCCAACTTCGTTTCGAGCGGATTCGACGGGGCGCATGATAATGGAGCGCAAATCGTCACCTTCGCGGAACGTGCCGATATTGGCTCCGTTCAAATGCGTATAAAGAGCGTTCGAAATTTCGCCTTGAGTCAGCCCGAGACGCCGTGCGTTGGCTTCGTTGATGATTGGGCGAATGACCTGCATCTGCTCTCGCCAATCGTCCTTGATCGCAATGGCACCTGCATCCGCCATGATCCGTTTGGCTTGCTCTGACAGGCTGCGCAGGACGCTTGCATCCGGTCCCGCAAAGCGGGCTTCAATCTTGGAGCCGCCGCCGGGTCCAAGTACAAACTTCCAGACCTTCGCAGCCGCATTTGGATACTCGGCGTCGATCCAATCTTGGATCGCGATCCTCAGCTCATCAATCTGGCGGTAATCTTTCACATCGACCAATACCTGACCGTAAGACGGGCTGGCATCCTCGCTTTCATAGGTCAGCATAAAGCGGGTGTGCCCGCCGCCGACGCTGAGGTTCGTGCTTGTGACGCCGTCCAGGGTGCGCGCATATTCTTCGATGCGCAGCAGATCGGCATTTGTTTGGCCAATGTCCGCGCCCTGAGGCAAGAAGTAGTCCACCACAAATTGATCGCGGGTCGAGGAGGGGAAGAAGCCGGCAGGTACCTGGCCGAACATCGCGAGTGCAGAACCAAACAATGCCAACACCATTACAATTGTCACGATGCGTATCTTGATCGCTTTTTCAAGAATGCGCCGGTAGCCCCGCAAGATCACATTTTCGCCCTTGATCCTGGCCTCGCCGGTTTTCAACATCAGTGTGCAGAAATACGGCGTCAGCCAGATCGCGACAAGCCATGAGAACAGCAAGGCAATCGCGATGGTCCAGAAAAGGCTGCCTGCATATTCACCGGTGTTGTCCGGGGAAAACCCAATGGGAGAGAACGCCAGAAAACCCACAATTGTACCGCCAAGAAGGGGCCATTTGGTCTGGTTCACCACAGCCCTGCTTGCAGCGCCCGGCTCTTCACCATTTTGCACCCGCACAAGAGTGCCTTCGACCACAACAATGGCGTTGTCGACCAGCATACCCAGCGCAATGATCAACGCGCCAAGTGAAATACGCTGCATGTCCAGCCCGTATAGATACATGCCCATCAACGTGCCTGCGACGGTTATCAACAGAATGCCGCCCATCAACAGACCAGAGCGCAGCCCCATAAAAATCAGCAAAGTGCCGACAACGATTGCCAGTGCCAGAACGACATTCATGACAAAATCGTCCACGGATGTTTTGACGCTCTCGGATTGGTCAGAGATCGCCACCACGTCCATCCCAACAGGGCGTTCCGAAATCAAAAGGTCCATCCGCTTTTTCACGGCTTCGCCCATGGTCACGACGTTGCCGCCGATGGTATTGGACACGCCGATGCCAATCGCCGGCTGCCCGTCGCGATACAGGGAAATCGCCGCCGGTTCTTCGAGGCCACGCGAGATGCTGGCGATGTCGGACAGGCGAAATGATACGCCCGTTTGCGGATTTGTTATCAATTGCGCGCCAATGGCTTCGATGGAATCCACAGCGGGCAAGGGACGCAGCGCCAGCCGCGTCTGCCCCCCGACAATGGAACCCGCAGGAGAGACGAGGTTCTGACCCTTGAGAATGTCCGCAATCTGGGACGGAACCAAGCCCAGCTCAATCAGGCGTGCAGGGGCATATTCGACATAGATGATCTCATCCTGCACACCGGAAAGCGTGATTTTGGATACCCCGTCTACGGTCACAAGATCGCGCTGCAAATCCTTGGCATATTCATGCAATTCCGTCAGCGTATATCCGTCACCAACGACGGCAAAATAGAGGGCGAACACATCGCCAAAGTCATCGTAGACTATCGACGGCAGAGCATTTGGCGGCAGCCCGCCTTGCGCATCATCCACCTTTGCCCGCATCTGCGCAAACCGTTGATACAGCGCGTCATAATCTTTGGTAGACCCAATGGAGAACTCAACCGATACATTGCTCAGACCGGGCGAAGAAACGGAGCGCACTTCGTCCACGCCTTGCAATTGTTGCAGCGCGTTTTCGATCACTTCGGTAACTTCTTGCGCGACCTCTTCGGCGCTGGCACCGGGATAGGGCGTGACGATCTGCGCTTGACGGATAATGAATTCAGGATCTTCAAAACGCGGCAAGGCGGTATAGGCAAAATATCCGGCGATCAGGATCAATATCGACGCGACGGCTGAGATCAGCCGTTTCTCGATGGCAAAACGGGCCAGATCCATCGGTCAGCCCCCGATCTTGTCGACGGGGCGAATGGTCATGCCCTGTGTCAGGGCGTGCACCCCGGCGGCCACAATGGTTTCGCCCGCCGTTAACCCCTCGGTAACAGCCACCACCCCTCCAGAGATTTCTCCAAGCACAACTGGCCGTTCCGAAACGACCCCCGCGTCATCCACAACCCACACTTTCGGGGTGCTGTCCGCACGTGCCGCGACGGCAGTGAGCGGCACCGCCAGCGTTGGTTGCGGACCGGGCGCGGAGGAGATGACCGTACCAACCATGCCCGGCAATACGAATGCATCTTCAGGGACTTCGACGGCGACGCGGCCCCGATAAGTTTGTGTCGCCTTGTCGGCCTGCACGGAAAACTCCACCGTTTCGGAGGAAAGAATTTGCCCAGGCAGGGCGTCCAACTGAACCGTATTTTTGATCTTGTCCGGGCCATTCGCCGTCAAAGCGGTGACATCAGGGGCAGGCACATCAAAGGACACGTGAATGATGGAAAGGGCCTGCAACAAGGCGACACTCTGGCCCGCCTGAATGTTGATGAAATTCTCTACATCTCGCCGGGCAATGATCCCATCAAATGGCGCGCGCAGGGTCGCGTCGGATATGTTGTTTTGCGCAACCTCGATCTGCGCTTCAATTCCGCGAATGGCCGCTTCTGACGCCTCTATTTCTTCGGGACGTCCACCTGCGCGCCCTATCGCAAGGTTTTCGGTTTCCGCTCGGAGTTGGGCCACAGCCACGCGCAGGGCCGCTTCATCCTGCTCAAGCGTCACTCGCGTCACGGTTCCGCGCTCTGCAAGATTGCGCGCACGTTCGACTTGATCCCGCGCCTGATCGACCTGCGCCTGCGCGGCATCGACTGCGGCTTCAAGAGCCGAGATTTCCTGTGGCCGGGCACCTGTGCGAAGGGCAGACAGTTGCGCAGCAGCCTGATCGCGCTGGCTTTGCAATTGAGCCAGCTGGGTTTCGAAATCGCGGGTATCAATTTGCCCGATGACATCGCCCGTTTTGACCTGCATTGATCCACGTATCGGCAACTCAATCAGATTGCCACTAACCCGAAATGACAGCGCAACCTCCTGTGACGGAAGAACGATACCGGGATACCGGCGGACAATCTGTGCTGCCTGCTCCTGCAATGTAATAACCTTTGCAGGTCTCGGCAATTCTTGAGCAAAGGAAGGAAACGCAAAGGTCGCAAGCACGACCATGGTTTTCAACATCTGTTTCACTTGGTCGATTCCTTCGTTAGGCTTGTCAGGGTCAGCTTGCAGGATGGCAGGCTTTTGTAAACCGGGGCGTTGATACATTGACTGATTTCATCCTGCAAATCACCGTCGGAAGCCTGTGCTTGCTCTTGAGCGCGTTGATCCACGTCGCCACTTTCACGGTTGGCATTCCAAGGATTGTGGGCCTGTCCAATGCGACACGATCGCTTCGGCTTTTCTCGCGAAACGTGGTTCTGCTGAGTGCTGGTGTTGGTCTGCTGATTGTCGCCCATACAATTACCATATGGTTCTGGGCGATTACTTTCTTTGCATCCGGCGCTTTTTCCGACTTTGCGAGCAGTTTCTACTTCTCAACAGTCACCTACACAACGCTGGGTTATGGCGACATCGTCCTCGATCAATCCATGCGCATTTTCGGGAGCTTTGCTGCGATAACGGGTCTGCTGACATTTGGGATCAGCACCGCCTTCCTGGTGGGTTTCCTGGTTCGTATTCTGCCCGATGTATTTCGACAGCCATGAAGGCCACCTGGCCTGGGTTCCCGGCGCATAACATCACAAACAGACGCGTTGCGAGGCGACTTGAATTGACGCCATGAAGTTGCCGTCAATTTGGCCGCACACTGTGATCGTAAAGTTGAAAGTGGTGCGGTCGGAGAGACTCGAACTCTCACGGGTATTACCCCACAGCGACCTCAACGCTGCGCGTCTACCATTCCGCCACGACCGCAAGCCATGGAACTGCACCCCATCTAGCCAAAGTCGCAGCCCTTGTGAAGAGCCAAATTGCAACAAAGAACCCGACCTGTTTCCAGGCCGGGTTCTTTGTGTCTGATGTGGCTTAGCGACTCATTCGCTGATCGAGAACGTCGGCAGGCCGGTGCCCGCAACTGGCTGCACCGTGGGGAGGGAGGCGGAGGGTGCGCCGTTCATACGCTGGGCCGCGACCCGGATCAGTTCGGTGCGTTCCGGCTGGCCCGGTGCAAAGACCGCAGCCGCCCCGGAATCAACCGCCTGCAACCCGGCCTGATACCAGCTTGCGGCCATCTCAGGCCGCTTTGCCGGGCCAAACCCCATATTGAGATGGTGCCCCATCAACTCTCCGTAAACACCTTCGCCCATGGTAAAGAGCAACAGCGCGGAGCCCACGGCAACATCCATGTTGTCGGTCCGGTACCCGACGCCCATGCAAATCCGGGCGGTTCCCGCCAATTGCGCCGGGGACATGCCCGTGGTCAGCACAAAGGAGGACACATCCGCAACGATGGCGTCACGCGGTTTCAGCGACAGCGCTGAAACGTGGTCTTTCATCGCCGGACCGAACCCTGCGCATTGCTGGGCGATCTGATCGGGGGTGAACCCCTGGATCTGGCTGACCAGCTCTTCGGACTTGGCAATCGCGTAGGTCCGCGCCAGGCAGAATTGTTCGTTCAGCGCCACCGTCGGATCGGTCATCGACGCCAGTGTAGTAAACCCGCCGTTTGTATTGGTGATAAGCGACACGGTGTTGCAATGCGACGCAAGGGAGGCTTGTGTACCGGCCCCCAGGAAGTTGGGCAGCGCCGAGGGTGCGGGGGCGACGGCCTGGGCAATACCGGACACGGCCGGCAACGGCGCCGCCGCCGTCACAACTTGTGTGGTTTGCGGCACGCTCTGCGGGGCCACGACAATTGTTGTTCCGGCATTTTGCCCCACCGGGGCAGTGCCCGCCATTTCCGCGCGGTATGTCTTGAGAAGACCACGGGTGCCTTCGGGGTTGGAGGCGACCTGCTGCTGGACCGCATAGCCGCCCGCCAGGGCGCGGTTGTAGCTGGAGATCAACAGATTTTGCTCAAAAGCGCTGAGTTGGCCGGTGACGGGATAGCCCAGATAGGCCTGATATTGGGACACCGCGTTGCGCGTCCTGCGACCCAGTTGGCCGTCAACAGAGCCCGCATTAAATCCAAAGTAATTCAGTGACGCCTGAATGCTCTTGCCTTCCTGCGTGGAAGGCAGTTTCGATCTGTAGCTCTTTCGGTGAGTCGAACTGCGGGTGGTGCGGCGCTGTTTTTTGGCATTTGCGCCAACGATTCCACCAATGATCGCCCCGGCGATAAAATCGCCAGCATCCGCTT
>CAXBKL010000101.1:0-13272 GCA_963976125.1 uncultured Sulfitobacter sp.
ACGGTCTCCCGCCTACACACTTTCCAGGCGTGCGCCTTCGACCACTCGGCCACCGCTCCGTTGAGGCGCGGTTTAGCGTGGGGATGGCGGGAGTTGCAAGAGGGAAATGCCGCAAACGGGCTTACCAAAACCGTTAACTGTCGAGATGCAAGTATATGCGCCGGTTCATCCGGCCCTTTTTTTCGAATTTCCCCAATCGCAAGGCACCGATTTCGCCCGTTCGCGCCACATGGGTGCCGCCGCAGGGCTGCAGATCAATCCAGTTGTCTTCCTCACCAATTCTGACCAGCCGGATGTCCCCTGCGCCTTTGGGCGGCTGAACCGCCATCGTCTTGACCAGATTGGGTGCAGCGGCCAATGCCTCCTGGCTGATCCATGTTTCGCTGACCCGCGCGTCGGCGCCGACATAGTCGTTCAACATGTCCTGAAGCGCCTCGCGATCTTGTGGGGCATCGGGCATATCGAAATCAAGGCGGCCATGGGTTGCAGAAATCTGTCCCCCCGTGACCCCAAAAGGAACCACCACCGACAGCAGGTGCAGGGCCGTGTGGATCCGCATGTGGCGATGCCGCCGGTCCCAGTCAATTTCCTGCTGCACATGCGCGCCAATCGGCGGCAATACCTGCGGTTCGGAGGGCACCAGTACAATGTCATCCGCACTGCCTTTGATGGCTGTTGCGATCGGTAACCGATTGCCGTCCCAAATGATCCAGCCGGAATCGCCCGGTTGCCCCCCGCCCGTGGGATAAAAGAGGCTCTGATTCAAAACGATGCCGCCTTCGGGGGTGATCCTGACGACCTGTCCGGCCGCATCGCGTTGGTAGGGGTCGCTGCGGAACAACATATGGGTCATGTGTCGGTCTCTTTTTCTGGCGTTGGCTGTTCTGACGTCCTCGCGGAATTCAGGGCTTCGGGGTTGCGCAGCCAGATGTCCCGCTGAGCAAAAGGGATCTCGATCCCTTCGCTGGCAAACCGTTCAGCCACGGCGTGGTTGATGTTGCTCTTGACCACCATCATCCAGTTCACATCCCTCAGAAAACAGCGGATTTCAAATTCCAGCGCGTCCGCGCCGAAATTCAGAAACAGCACATTGGGTGCCGGATTGACCAACACCATGGGTTGTGCCTCGGCAATCTCACGCAGGATGTGTTCCACCCGTTTGGTGTCGGTGCCATAGGCCACGCCCACCGGCACGATCAAACGTCCCAGGGTGTTGCCCCGCGTATAATTGGTCACGGTCCCACTGACCAGATCGGCGTTGGGTACGATGACATCGGTGCGGTCAAATGTTTCGATCCGGGTTGAGCGCACGGAAATGTCGCGGACGTATCCCATCTGGCCGCCAACCTCGATCCAGTCCCCTTCGGATATAGGGCGTTCGATCAGCAAAATGATACCCGACACGAAGTTGCTCACAATGGTTTGCAGGCCAAAGCCGATGCCAACCGACAAGGCCCCGGCCACAATGGCAAGGGAACTGAGGTCCAGTCCGGCGCTGGTAATCGCCGCAAGCGCTGCCAGAAATATCCCGACATAGCCCAGTCCCGAGACAATGGCGTTCTGCCCGCCGACGTCTATTCGGGTCTTGGGCAGGACGCTGGTACGCAAGGCCGATTGCACCAATCGGGTTGCCGCATAGCCGATGGCAAAAATGATCGCGAAGGCCAGAAAATCGGTGGGGGATATGCGGCTGTCACCCACTGCCATACCCCGGCTGAACGCAGCCCAAAGCTCGGTCAGGTCGGTCAGTCGAGCCCCCCAGATCAGCGCCAGCAACGGCCCGGATACCAACAGCAGGATCAAGCCGAACAGGATCGGCATCAGCGCATCCCGCGCCTCGCTTCCCAAGCCGGTGAGCGCACCATACACATCCGACGCAAACCGTTGCAGCGACATGACAAGCCCCAGGATTGCCAGGGTCATGATGTAGGGCGGCAAGAGCGCATCGGCCGCATTGAAATACCCGGCAACAAGCAGCAGCGGGGAGACACAGGCGACCAGTATTGCGCCAAGCCCCAGGGCGCGGATCACGCGGCTCAGCGTGGTTGTCCGGACCTCTTCCGAGCTTGTGCGATCATCGGCAACGTCACTGTACCCACGCAACAAAACCCCGATCCGATAGAGCGCGATGCTTGAAACCACAAACATCGGGAGAACCAGAACCGGCTGGGACGCGGGGCTAGGGTAACCGCCCGCCAGCACCAGCATCACCAGTTCGGAAAGCACGATCATCACCGTGATTGTATTGACATAGAACCGGGCATGGGTGCGGTTCTGGGCCGACAGCAGGATCAGGGCCTCGTCGTCTTCGCGGGAAAAGACCTTTTCTGACACCCATCGGACGGCCAGCATCATGCCCCCCAGAATGGCGATTGTCAGAATGATCTCATCACCTTTTGGGCCGACCAGATTGGTCGCAATGGCCGCGAACCCCAGCAAGATCAGCCCCACAAAGGGCAAGATGATCCGCAGCAGCGAGACAATGAACCGCCAGATGCCAAAACCACGCGCGCCGTACCGTTGAACCCGATCGACGATCAGCCGCGACCAACGCCGTCCCCGCAGGATCAACACAAGGCCCAGCGCCCCCAACAAAAGCACCACAGGCAAGGTTTCACGCAACTGGTCCCAACTGCGCGCGTCTTCACGTTCCGGGCTTTCGTTCCATAAGATATTTGCCGACTGCATCAGATCGGTCAGCGCAGGTTTCCAATGCACCGGATTCAGAGGCGTCGGTGCCACCGACAGCAACTCGTCGGTCTGGCGATCCCGCAAGATGCTGTCGATTTGCCTGATCAACGCATCGGCGCGCACAAACTCGGCCTCGGCCTTCTGGACCGGCACCAACAGCGCGTTCAGTTGAATGTTCAGCTCTTCCCGTTTCGCGGTCACATCGGGGGGTTCTGGCGGTGTGTTTTCACCTTCAGCTGTTGGACCAAGTGCAACGATCTGTTGGCGCAGGGTGGAAATGCGTATGCTGTTGAATTCCCGCGCCGCATCAAATTCGCGGCGGTAATCGGACACCGAGGCCCGCAATGTTTCCAGAATTGCATCGCTGCCCTGCCCCAGATCAATGGCCGCCTCTGTGCGCTTGGCAAGTCTGTCCCATCGTTCAAGGTCGGCACCCAGCGTGGATTGCGCAGAGGCTGACGCGGCCAGAAGAAGCCAGAGCATCAGGCCACATGCAGCCCCCATGCGGGCGAGAAGCCGCATCAGACGTCTTCAAAGACGCTTGGCAACTCCGCAGGTTCCGCATCAAGCCAACCGGGTATCGGCAGGCCCTTTTCCCGCAGGAAATCAGGATTGAAGAGTTTTGTTTGATACCGCGTGCCAAAGTCACACAGGATGGTCACGATGGTATGCCCCGGCCCCAGATCCCGCGCCAGACGTATTGCGCCCGCCACGTTGACGCCTGACGAGGCACCCAGACACAAACCTTCATGTTCGAGCAGGTCAAACACCACTGGCAGGGCTTCGGCATCGGGGATGTTATAGCTGAAATCGGGGGTCAGACCCTCAAGGTTCTTGGTGATCCGCACCTGACCAATGCCTTCCGCGATGGATCCGCCTTCGCTCGCCAACTCCCCGGTGGTGTAATAGCTGTGCAGCGCGGCACCGTCGGGATCAGCCAGCGCGATCTTGACGCCTTTGGGCTGCAACGCCATCGCAATCCCCGCCAACGTGCCCCCGGAACCAACCGCACAACAGAACCCATCGACCTTGCCGTTTGTCTGTTCCCAGATTTCCGGCCCCGTGGTTTCAATATGGGCCTGTCGGTTGGCTACATTGTCAAACTGATTGGCCCAGATCACGCCCTCGTTGGTACTGCGCGCCAATTCATTGGCCAACCGTTCGGAGTACCGGACGAAATTGTTGGGATTTCGATAGGGGGCCGCCGGCACCTGCACCAATTCCGCACCGGCCAGCCGCAGCATGTCCTTTTTCTCTTCGCTTTGCGTCTCGGGGATCACGATCACCGTCTTGAACCCCATCGACGCCCCAACCAACGCCAGACCAATGCCGGTGTTACCGGCTGTGCCTTCGACTATCGTGCCGCCGGGTTTCAAAGTGCCTTTGCGAATTGCATCCTGAATGATGAACAGAGCCGCCCGGTCCTTGACCGATTGACCGGGGTTCATGAATTCGGCCTTGCCGTAGATGTCACACCCGGTTTGCGCGCTTGCCTGCCGCAGATAGATCAATGGTGTGTTCCCGATGGCTCCCGCCAGTTCAGTTGCGACGTGCATAATTGCCCCCAAGAGTTTGCTTTACTCTGGTGTAGCGCCCGCCCTGTCGGACCTCAAGCGATCCCTGTGGCGCGCCAGCCAATTAACTGCCAATACCAAGGGCGCATTGGCAAGTGCATCGCGGTCGGCCATCGCAATGAGATCGTCAAATGACATCACATGGCTGCGAATGTCCTCGTTTTCGGCGTCCAGCCCGGCAATTCCGGCAATACCATCAGGCAAGTCCGCAAGGCCCAGAAAAATATGAAAAAACTCGGTCGCGTTGCCCGGCGAGGCATAGACTTTGGCAACCGTTTCCAGCTTGTCGATCTTTAGCCGGGCTTCTTCGGCCGCCTCGCGGTGTGCCGCCTGCTCGGCCGTTTCGCCCGGATCAACCCCGCCTGCGATTGGTTCCAGCTGCCAAACCGCGCTGTCACCCCGTGCCAGCGGTCCCATGCGCATCTGCTCGATCAGCAAGACCCGGTCGCGCAACGGATCATAGGGCAAAAGGATCGCGGCATCGGTGCCGACAAACACCGCGCGGTCCACGGTCTGCGACATGGTGCCATCAAAACGCTCGTATCGCAGCTTCATTTCATCAAGTGCAAAGAACCTGGAATAGACGCGGTTCCGCTCTGCAATGTCGATCCGGCCCTGTCGCGTTTCCTCCGCCTGCCCCGCCCCGGCGTTGACCTGTGCCTGTGCGCGGGCCCTGATCCGGGGATAGATCGCTGCAACTTCTTCGCGGGACCGGGTGCCGAAATACCCCATTACCTCGCGCGCGGCAAAACGGCTCAGCGCGCCCCATTGGACCTCCCATGCCTCAAGGCTCCAGGGTCCGTCAGCGCTCCATTGATCCGGTTGTGGCACATAGACCTCGGCCCGCTCACCGTTTTCCAGAGTGACCTCTTCGAGATCATAGGCAAAACCGCCTTCATAATAATCGAGCCGCGCGACATCGGGCGGCTGCAATCCCCGCGCCAAAAGGCCGCGCGCGGTCCCATCTGCATCCCTGGCAATCATCGGGAACGGCCCCTCGGCCACGCTTGAAACAGTGAACCCCGTCAATGTTGCCGGCTCAAACCCAAGATGCCCCGTATCGCCGCCAAGAACGATTTCAAGCAGCGGCATATGGCGCATCGTGCCATAGAAAAAGAGGTTTTTCATGACCTTAGCGCCACCGATTGCCGGCAAATTCAGTCACCAGCCCGCTGAGCACCGCAGCTATGACCAATGTAACGCCGATAGGCACGGTAGCTATTATCATCACAAACTCTGCGCCGATCTGAAAGGTGTCGATGATCGCCTCGAACGGGCCGTCGTAGCGGTTGCGCATGGCCAGACGGACCATTTCATTCGCCGACTGGATGCCGACGCCCCACAGCATCAGCACAAAAACACCCGTCAACCCGTTGTTGATTGCCGACGTGGTGCCCCGCCCTGCCCGGCGTCCCATGACAATCCACCCCACAAGAATGCCCAGAACGATATTCAGCGGGACAAAATAGCCGAAATCGGTGCTCTCTGGCATCAGCGGCTTGACCATTTCCGAAATGACATAGGCCACCGCAGCAAGGCAAATCGCCGCCATCAATCGCGCAGCCGTCGGCATTTGTCGCTCCTTTGGATCAACCTGGACGTCTGATGGTAATCTGCGTCACGTCGCAATTTCCACTGTCAAATGTTGCCGCGCAAGAAGTGAGGTAAAAATTCCACATGCGGCGGAACCGGTCATCAAAGCCCAACGCGGTGATCTGATCCCACTTGTCGTTGAATGTTTCGTGCCAGCGCCGCAGCGTAATGTCATAGCTTTTGCCAAATTCAATGGATTTATCGACGATCAGGCCCGCTTTTTCGACCTGCTCGCACAACGCTGCCGGGCTGGGCAACATGCCGCCCGGAAAGATGTACTTCTGGATAAAATCAACCCCGCGTTTGTAGATGTCCCAGCGGGCGTTATCGACCGTGATGATCTGCAAGGTTGCCGAGCGTCCCGGTTTCAACCGTTCGCGCACAGTATCGAAATAGGTCGGCCAGTATTTTTCCCCGACCGCTTCAAACATCTCGATGCTGGCGATGCCATCATAGTGCCCCCGCTCATCGCGGTAGTCCTGCAACTTGAATTCCACCAAGTCGGAAAGTCCTGCGTTTTCAATGCGATCACGGGCATACTTGATCTGCTCTTCGCTGATGGTCAGGCCGGTTACCTTCAGCCCTCGCTCGCGGGCCGCATATTCCGCAAATCCGCCCCACCCGCATCCGATTTCAAGGACATGATCGCCCGGTTTGACCCCCATCTGATCCACCATGCTCTTGTATTTGGAGGTCTGGGCGGCTTCCAGCGATTGTTGCGCGTCCTGTTCAAAAAGCGCCGAGGAATAGGTCATTGTGTCATCCAGCCAGAGGCTGTAAAAATCGTTGCCCAAATCATAGTGATAACTGATGTTCTTGCGGGCCTGGCTTTTTGAATTGCGCTGAAGCCAGAACCGCAACTGCTCGAACCGACGCACCAGCCCCATGCCCGGAAATCCGTCATACAGGTTTTCGTTGCGGTGATGGATCAGATCCATAAAGGCCTGCAAATCCGGTGTCGACCAGTCTCCGTCAAGATAGGCATCACAAAACCCCAGGTCGCCCTCCCGGATCAGCCGTGCAAACAGGTCATTGCTATGGACATGCACCTCTGCGACATAGCCCGGCTGATCGCCTTCTGCCCGAAAACGCCTGCCGTCCGGCAACACAAAGTCAATCCGACCGTTGCGCATTTCCTGTGCCATTTCGAACACCCGCGAAAAATAGCGCGGCAGGCCGGTCTGGCCGTCAGTATTGATCAAAAACATCCCCACTCCTTGTCATTTCGACCCAAGGCTCCAAAAAGTTTAACCGATCAGCGACGATTCACAAATATTAAAACCCCCGGCTTTCATAGGCTTGCAAGGCACGGTGGCGCCCATCGGCTGGTGAAACGACAGGCAACGAAGGGTATGTGTCAGTTGGCGACAGCCCCCAGGCGCGTGGTATCGCGCCAAAATAGGCAACGGCGTCGGGGTGTGGATTGGCATTTCCCTCCGCAATCCAGCGGCCGGAGTAGGATCGGTCCTTGTCAAATTTGTCCAATTGCGTTTCAGGGTTGAACACCCGAAAATAGGGCGCAGCATCCGGCCCCGACCCTGCCGACCATTGCCAGCCCATTGCATTGCTGGCCGGATCCCAGTCAATCAGACACTCCTCGAACCACTGCATGCCGATCCGCCAATGGGTCATCAGGTGTTTGGTCAGATAGCTGGCCGCGATCATCCGCCCACGGTTGTGCATCCGGCCCGTCACGTACATTTCCCGCATCGCCGCATCAACAAAAGGCAGCCCCGTTCGCCCTTGTTTCCAGGCCATGACCTCCGCGCTTTCCGCCTCTTTTCTCCACGCAAACACCTCCCATTCCTTGCGCCAGCTGCGGCGTAGGATATGTGGTGTGTGATGCATCAGGTGATAGGCAAATTCTCGCCAGACCAGTTCTTTCAGAAATGTCTCGGCCCCTCGCTTGCCCTCCTCCAATGCCCGCCTGCCTGCGCCCCAGCATTGGCGCGGGCTGAGTTCTCCCAGGGCCAGGTTTTCCGACAGGTTCGATGTGCCATCAACCCCCGGCAAGTCGCGGGTGATCTTGTAATCCGCCAGAAGTTCGTCGGTAAAACGGGCCAATCGGAGCTGTGCGGCCTGTTCGCCCAGTTGTACAAAGGGTCGCACAACCGCTGCGCCCCGGTTCATTGCAGCACCCATGTGCCAGCTATCCAGATCATTGCTCACTGGCCATTTTGCCGGGGCGGGTATCCGGCCAGGCGCATTCAACGGCGTTTCGACGGGCCGCGTTTTCACGGCATTCCAGAACGGTGTGTAGACCTGGTAGAACCCACCGGTTTTGGTTGCCACGCTCCAGGGTTCAAACAATAAATGCCCGCCGAAGGACCGGGCCTCAACGCCCGCTTCGCTCAGGGTCTTTTTGATATTCTTGTCGCGTTCAACGGATTGGGGGTCATACAGGCAGCTCCAGTATACGGCCCCCGCCCCCGTGTCTGCCAGCAGGGCCTGCAGCGCATCCAGCGCCTGATCCGCGCGCCGCAGGATCAACCTGCTGCCCTGTCTTTCAAGGCGCTCAGTCAAGGCCGAAACACCCAGCCCCAGCCGCCATTTCGGCGCCGCCCCCAACTCATCAATCACCCTGTCATGCACAAACACCGGTATCACCGGCCTGCCGCTCTCGCAGGCGGTCCGCAAGGCTGCGTGATCGCTCAACCGCAGGTCTCGTCGGAACCACATCAGGATTGGGGAAGTGTCAGTCATGTTTTGGCCTTGTCGGTCTGTCCTGGATCAAACCTAGGGCAGCCCCACAGCATTCAAGTCATGCCTTTCACAAAACATCGTCCAGTGCATTCAACAGCTGATCTATTTCCGCGCGGCTTGTGTAGTGCGTGAAACTCAGCCGCAAGACACCCCTGGCTTCATCAACCCCCATCGCGTTCAGCACCCGACCGGCGTAAAAATCCCCGCCCCCCGCCATGACCCCGTGTTTGACAAGGGCCGCGGCCACGTCCTCGGCCCGTCTGTTCAATGCCAGGGCCACGGTCGGCGCACGGCCTTCTGCCTCGGCCGGACCAATCAAACGTACGGAATTCCGTGACTTCACCGCATCCAGCAGCGGCTGTAGCAGCGCGGTTTCCTGCGTCCGCATCATGTCATGCACGGCGGCGCCCCGTGCTGCGGGGCCTGCATCCCCGCCGACATGATGGGCGTAAAACGCGTCAACATAGTCGGCCATACCGGCGCAGGCCGCGACCTGTGCGTGATCCGGCCCCGCCGGGGTAAAGCGTTTATAGAGACTGTCGGCATTGAAATGGTGCCCCTGATTGGGCAGCAGTTCCCCCAGTGCACGGCGGATCACCATAATGCCCTGATGCGGCCCGAAGGTCTTGTAGGACGAAAACAGATAGATGTCCGGACCAAGCGATCCCACATCGGCAAATCCATGGGGCGCATAAGATACACCATCGACACAGACAAACGCACCCGCCGCATGGGCCAGGGCGGTGATTTCGACCACCGGATTCACCTGTCCCACCACATTCGAGCAATGTGGAAAACACACCAGCCGCACCCGTTCATCAAGCAGGTTTTCCAGATCTTCCGGGGCAAGCTGTCCGGTATCGGGATCGACCTGCCATTCGCGCACCTCAATGCCTTTGTCGACCAAGCGCCGCCAGGGGCCGGAATTGGCCTCATGGTCCTGATTGGTGACAATGATCGCCTCGCCCGGCTGCATCATCTGTCCAAAGGCCTGCGCCAGCACATAGGTGTTCTGTGTGGTAGAGGGGCCAAAGCTCAGCTCATCTGTATCAACGCCCAGAATCTCCGCCATCCGCGCGCGCGCCTCGTCCATTTCCTGTCCGCCCAGCGCGCTGGCGGCATAGGGTTCATAGGGCTGTACCTTGCGTTGGGTGTAGAACCGAAAAAGCCGATCTATGACGGGTTTGCAGGTATACGACCCGCCCGCATTTTCAAAAAACGCCTGCCCCTTTAGGGATGGCTCTGCGAAGGCGGGAAACTGGGCCCGCACCCATTCAGTATCAAGTGTCATGGCCGCACCGTCTGACGCCGGGCGGCCAAGGTCAAGCCGCGAAAGCCGCGGTGTCCGGGAGGGGGCGAGACATCACCGGAACTGACCCGCCGCAGGGTTGTCGCCGCCGATCACGATGCCTGATCCAGCGCCGCCGTGATCCGGGCCGCATGGGCCTGGATTTGCGCCATATCGCCCTGCTGTCCCGGTGGCCGGACCGACACGCCATCATGTCGCGGGTGGATGTGGAAATGCAGGTGGAACACTTCCTGTCCGCCTGCGGCCTCATTGAACTGAAACAACGTGATACCATCGGCATCAAAGGCGCGTTTGGCTGCATTGGCAACCTTGTTAACCGTCACCATACAGGCCGCCAATTGGGCCGGGGTCGCATCCAGAAGATTGCGGCAGGGTGTTTTCGGGATAACCAGACAATGCCCATCGGTGCGCGGAAAAATGTCCATGAAACAATAGGTGTCGTCGTCCTCATAGACTTTTACGCTGGGGATTTCGCCCCGCAGGATCTTGGCAAAGATATTCTGGTCGTCATAGGCGGTCATATCGCGTTCCTTCGTCGGTTACTGCATTCCTATGCCGTCGTGCCAGAAACGTCGAGCCTCAGCTGCGCCGCAACGACCGTGCCGCCAACCCCAGCAACGCCCTTGAATATGCGCGGTGCAGCGGTCCCATGAACCGAACCGCACCCGGCAACGTCTGGCCGTGCCCCGGCACGACAGCGGAACCAAAAAGCAACCGGGTGACGCCCGCGTCCATTGCCTCCACCGCAAGATACGACCGGGTACGACCCGATCTTTCACGCAGCAATATTTGGCGGCTGTCGCGCGCCTCGACCGTCCAAATGGCAAATTCATCGCTTCGCCCCGCCGCCATATCATAAAGTTCTCCGTCGCCAATCCAGCGCCGCAACGGAAGGGTCAAAGCAAGGCGTTCCAGCCGAAACAGCCCGGTGGTATAGAACGCGCCGAGAAACCTGGCGAGGCTGACCTGCGCGGTCAACCTCGCCTCAAAGCAATCGGTATAGGTCGCGTCCTGCGCGGCATAGGGGGACAAGACCCCCCCTGAAGGCACCGCGCAGGACGTCACCCTCATGCGTTGACGTCCACCACAACCCGGCCCTTGACCTGACCTTTGAGAATGTCCGCGCCCAGACCTGGCAGATCTGACAAGGTTGCGGGCTGTACCATCGCCTCAAGCTTGTCCATTGGCAGATCCCTGGCAATCCGCTCCCAGGCGCGCAGACGGTTTTCATAGGGCTGCATTACGCTGTCGATGCCCAACAGGTTCACACCGCGCAGCAGAAACGGAATGACAGTGGCGGGCAACCCTGCCCCCCCAGCCAGTCCAACCGCGGCAACGCTCGCCCCATATTGCATCTGCCCCAGCACCCGCGCCAGCATCGCACCCCCCACGGCATCCACGCAACCGCCCCAGGTTTCGGCTTCCAGCGGACGTTTGGTGGTCTCGTTGATTTCTTCGCGCGCAACGATCTGGCTGGCCCCAAGCGATGTCAGGTAATCCGCCGTTTCCGGCCGTCCCGTCACCCCGGCGACGGGGTGGCCCAGCGCCGCCAGCAACGCCACGGCAACGGACCCGACGCCGCCAGCGGCACCTGTCACCAGAACCGGCCCGTCCTTGATCCCGTGATCTTCAAGCGCCATGACCGACAACATTGCGGTGAAGCCTGCGGTGCCAACGGCCATTGCCTGACGGGTATCAAGCCCGTCGGGCAGCGGCACCAGCCAATCGGCCTTGACCCGTGCCTTTTGCGCATAGCCGCCCCAATGCGCCTCGCCCACACGCCAACCGGTCAGCACTACCTTGTCTCCGGGGGCATAGCGGCCGTCCTGAGATGTTTCCACCGTACCGGCAAAATCAATACCCGGCACATGCGGATAGGACCGCACCAACCCGCCTCCGGGTCCAATGCACAGACCATCCTTGTAATTCACCGTCGAATATTCGACCGCCACCGTCACATCTCCGGCGGGGAGCTGATCCTCGCTCAACTGGGTGACCGCCGCAGAGGTCTTGCCTTCATTATCCTTGTTTACAACCAACGCATTAAACATCTTGCTTCTCCATTCCGGTTTTGTCTTTCACAGGACATCGGTCCTGTCTCTTTTTGGTCAAAAATACCCTGCGGGCGCACGGGGCTGCCCCTCGCTCCCGCAGGTTCAACGGGCGTTACAGCCAGAAATTCTCGGAGACATGCGCGTCCCGCCGTCCCAATGGCGTCTCGACGTGCACTTCCGTCCCGTCATCCCAGTGGGTCATGCGCACCATGCCGATGGCCACATTGGTCTTGAAATCCGGAGACCACGCCGCCGACGTCACCTGCCCGACCTTGCGTTCCCCCGCCATCAGCGGCCAGACCCTGTCACAGCCCGGCACCGGGTCGCCGGCAATCTCAATGGCGCGAATTTGCTGCACCGGGCCTTCCTTGGCGACCCTGAGCAGGGCGTCGCGCCCCATACACCCAATGGCCGTCTGGGTATCGCAAAACCGTCCCAGACCACATTCGTGCGGCGTGTTGTCATCGGTCATGTCGTTGCCATAGCTGAGCAACCCGCCCTCGACACGCTCAATCCCGTTGGGACAACCGGCACGTACATCAAGGTCTTTTCCGGCTTCCATCAGGGCATGCCACAGGGGCATCCCGATGTCGCCACCTTCAACATAGATTTCAAACCCGCCCTGCTTGGAATAGCCCGATCGCGCAATCACCAGCTGCCTGCCCTGAAATTCGAAAAGACCAAAACGGAAAAACCGGATGTTGCGCACGCCGTCGCCGAACACCCGTGCCATCAGGTCGTCGGCCTTTGGTCCCTGAACGGCCAGGGGGCTGACATCGGGTTCGTCCACCAGCACATCCAGCCGGTAGCCGTTGGCAATGCCCTTGACCCAGAACAGCAGGTCACTGTCGGCAATCGAAATCCACCAGCGGTCCTCGGCAAGTTTCACCGCAACCGGATCATTCAGCATGCCCCCGGTTTCGTCCACGATCGGCACATAGAAACATCTGCCCGGCAGCATGCTGCGCAGATCACGCGGGGTCAGCATCTGCATCAGGCGGGCCGCATCCGGCCCGCGCAATTCGACCTGGCGCTCAACGGCCACATCCCAGACCTGCACCGCGCTCTTGAGATGGTGATAGTCTGCTTCGACGCTTTCAAACACCGTCGGCAGAAGCATGTGATTGTAGACGGTATAGGCTTTGACCCCTGCGGCCTCGACCCCTTCGGAAAAAGGCGTGCGGCGCAGGCGGCGGGACGGTGAAATCAGGGCCATCAGAGTTCCTCCGGCATAAAGACCAGATCACTTGTCGGGGCCTTCTGCCCCGCAGCGGTCAGCATCGCGTGAACCTGTCCGCGATGGTGGGTCTGGTGGTTGAAGAAATGTGCGACGCACAAGCCCAAGGGC
>CAXBKL010000102.1:0-12932 GCA_963976125.1 uncultured Sulfitobacter sp.
CCTGCGCACACAGGCCGAAATTGACGCGCGGATTGTGGCGCTGCATGAGGATGCTGCCGCTGCGCCGATTTCGGCGCGGCAGGTTGAGGCCATCATGGCGTTGCTGGATCTGCGCGGGGCGATGCCCGATGCGCTGGCCCGCCTGCATGATCTGGCCACACGGATGCCGCAGATCGCCCCTGCAGTTGAACGTGTCGCCGCCCGCGAGGCCGCTCTGAAGGCGCGCGGTGTGGACACGTCGACCCTGGTGTTCGAGGCAAGCTATGGCCGCAGCTCGATGGAATATTACGACGGTTTTGTGTTTGGGTTCTTGGCGCAGGACCACCCGGAATTTCCTGAAATTGCCAGCGGGGGCCGCTATGATGCGCTGACGCGGCGCCTGGGTCAGGGCCGCGAAATACCGGCCGTGGGCGGGGTCATGCGGCCCGGCCTGATGCTGACGCTGGAGGGCGCGCCATGACCGTGAAACTGGGGGTGCCGTCCAAGGGGCGGCTGATGGAAAAGACCTTTGACTGGTTCGGCGCGCGCGGGATTTCGTTGCAGCGTACAGGTTCTGACCGCGAATATGCGGGTGCCGTCGACGGTGTCGATAACGTCAGCCTGATCTTGCTGTCCGCCGGGGAAATCCCGCGCGAACTGGCGGCGGGGCGCATCCATCTCGGGGTCACGGGCACGGATCTGATCCAGGAAAAGCTGGCGCTTTGGGACCAATTGGTCGAGCCGGTCGAAGAACTTGGATTTGGCGCTGCCGATCTGATCATCGCGGTCCCGCAGGCGTGGGTCGATGTGGATACGCTTGACGATCTGGATGCGGCGGCGGCGGCCTTTCGGTCGGCGCATGGGTTTCGTCTGCGGATTGCCACCAAATATCACCGCCTGGTCCGGGATTTTCTGCGCGCGGCGGGCGTGGCCAACTATGCGCTGGTGGACAGCCAGGGGGCAACCGAAGGCACGGTAAAGAACGAAACCGCAGAGGCCGTCGCCGACATTACATCCAGCGGAGAGACCCTGCAGGCCAATCATCTCAAGGTGCTGAGCGATGGTCTGATCCTGAAATCACAGGCCACGCTTTGGCGCAGCCGGGTGGCAAAGGCTGATGAAGCTGACCGGAAAACCCTCGCCCAGGTGCTGGAAATGCTGACCTGACGCTGCGTAAAAATCACCCTTGGTTCCTGAATATAATCATTAGAGTCAAGGCAATAGCCCGCCAACATCTCGATCCAAGGGGGCAGGGGGCTGCGCATCTTACTTGCGCTGGTGTGGCGGGTGGCTATTTTCGGGCCAAATTCCGCCGGGGAGACAGCGGATAAAATGGATGATCGCTGAAAAATACGTGACGTGCCTTTGGTGTGCCCTACCTATTGTCAGGGTCAAGGGAGGGGTTGGATGCTGAAAATCGAGAATTTGCATCTGTCGTTTGGCGGGATCAAGGCGCTTCAGGGCGTGAATTTTGAGGCCAGAAAAGGTGAAATAACAGGTGTCATTGGCCCAAATGGCGCTGGCAAGACGTCACTTTTTAACGCAATTTCAGGGTTTTACACGCCGGATCAGGGGCGTGTGTACTTTGAAGGGCGTGACATCACCGATCTGAGCCCTGACAAACGCGCAGCCCTCGGATTGGCGCGCACGTTCCAGAACATCGCGCTGTTTCGCGGCATGACCGTTCTCGACAATATCAAGCTGGGTGGCCACTCACGGTTGAAGACAAACGTCTGGCAGGCATTGCGATATTTCGGCGCGGCCCAGAAGGAAGAACTGGAACTGCGGCGCGAGATCGAGGAACGGGTGATTGATTTTCTGGAAATCGACCACATTCGCAAGTACCCGATCACAATGCTGCCTTACGGGTTGCAAAAACGGGTCGAACTGGGCCGGGCGCTGGCGATGCGGCCCAAGGTTTTGCTGCTCGATGAACCGGTGGCAGGTATGAACCGCGAGGAGACCGCTGATATGGCGCGCTTTATCCTCGATGTGCAGGAACAGTTTGGCACCACCATCCTGTTGGTGGAGCACGACATGCATATGGTCATGGACATTTGCAGCCACATCGTTGTCCTGAACTTTGGCCAACAGATCGCCAGCGGGACGCCAGTGGAAGTATCAAAGAACCCCGATGTCATCGAAGCCTACCTGGGAGCAACCGCCTGATGGGACAGTTTGCACAATTTGCGATTAACGGGCTGATGTCGGGTGCGATTTACGCGCTGATCGCTGTCGGCATCGTCAGCGTTTACAAGGCAACCAAGGTTGTGAATTTCGCCCATGGCTACCTGATCATGTTCGGGGCCTATTTCTATTATACCTTTGCCGTGATCGTGCCCGGCCAACCCTGGGCGCCGGAATGGCTGGCCTCCTGGCAACCGGACTGGATGGTGGAGATGAAGGGGGATCTGGGAATGTTCTCGCCACTGGGCGCGGTGCTGGACTGGCTTGCCAATCTGCCGCGTATCCTGCTGGGTCTGCTGGGCGCGGTGCTGGCCAATGCCGTTGTGGGCCGGATCATCGAACGGACCTTGATGCGCCCCTTGATGGGGCAGAGCGTCTTTGCGATGATTATGGTGACGGTTGGATTGATTTCGATTATGTCGGGTGGGGCGCAACTGATCTGGACGGCGGATGCGGATTTTGTGCCGCACATCGCGCCCAACACCCCCATTCGGTTTGAGCTGTTTGGCACGATGATTTTCCTCTTTGGCGCCGATCTGGTGAACATGGTCATTGCCCTGTTGCTCTTTGGTGGCATCGTCGCATTTGTGCGCTTTACCAAAGGTGGCATCGCGATCCGCGCCACCGCCGAGGATCAGTCAACCGCCTATTCGATGGGCATTTCCGTGCCACAGGTGTTCCGCCGGGCCTGGGTTCTGGCCTCGGTGACCGGGGCGATTGCGGGGGCCATCCTTGCCACCCGCAACGGCATCTCACCGTCGCTGGGGTTGTTCGGGTTCAGCGTCCTGGCGATTGTCCTGATGGGCGGGCTGGACAGCTATGTCGGGGTGTTCATCGCGGCCATGACCGTGGGGGTACTTGAGGCCATGACCCAATGGCAGCTTGGCGGCAACTGGGCCGAAATCGTGCCCTATGTTGCGGTTCTGGTGGTCCTGATCTGGCGGCCCCATGGTCTGATGGGCCAGAAAGAGGTGGAACGGATATGATTAACGGCAACCTCAAATCCAACTACGCCGCGGATGAGCGGGTGCTGAACAACCGCTACAAACAGGTCTTTGTCTACGGCATGGCGCTCTTGCTGGCGGTCTTCGGAGCGCTTGCGAACGACTACCTGATCCTGATTGCCAGCAAGATGGGCCTGCTGCTGATTGCGGTGGTGGGGATCAATATTCTGACCGGCTATACCGGGCTGGTGTCTCTGGGCCATGCGGCCTTTGTTGCGATCGGGGCCTATGCGGTGACGATTTTCCAGAACGTCACTGCCGGGATCATCCCGGACGGCATCATGATCTTCTTTGCGGTGCCCTTTGCGGTTTTCCTTGCTGCTGCAATTGGCGTCATTGTGGGGCTGCCATCACTGCGGGTGAAGGGGCTCTACCTTGCCGTGGCGACACTGGCCGCGAATTTTATCGTGATTTTTCTGATCGAACAGGATGTCTTTGCCCGCTGGACCGGCGGCATGGTGGGCCTGACAACCAATGCGCCCAGCCTCTTTGGCTGGGTGCTGGACACCAAACGCGAGATGTTCGGGCTGATTGCGGTTGTCGGTTTTGTCACGCTGCTGGCCGCGCAAAACCTGATCCGCACCCGTATTGGCCGGGCGTTCATTGCGATCCGGGACCGGGATTATTCTGCTGAAATCCTCGGCATTTCATTGCTGCGGTACAAACTGACAAGCTTTTCGATCTCCGCCGCCTATTGCGGGCTGTCTGGGGCGCTCTTCGCTTACTTTTACGCGCGTATCCTGCCAGAACAGTTCGAGCTTGATCTGTCGCTTGAGCTGGTTGCGGCGCTCATCGTCGGTGGCATGGGGCGCACCATGGGGCCGGTATTTGGCGTCATCATCATTGTCCTGGTACCTGAGGTCATCAAGATCACCTTCGGAGCCATCACCGGAGACGCGGCGGGCATGGCCCAGCTGCGTGCACCCTTGCAGGAAATTGCCTTTGGCGTTTTGCTGGTGGTGTTCCTGCTCAAAGAACCTTTGGGCATCAATCAGATCGTAGATCGCATGCTAAGGGCCGCGAACCGCTGGCCCTTCGCACGCGGATAATTGAAACCATATCAGGGAGAGAAGATATGAAAATGAATAGACGTTCGTTCCTCGGCACCACCGCCGCCGCCACGGCGGTCATGGGCACGCCCATGATCCTGCGCGCGCAGCCATCCGAATATGTCGTGGCCTCCTCGTTGCCCCTGACCGGTCCCTTTGCAACCGCAGGGCAACTGGTGTCGCCTGCGCTCAAGATGTTCGAGGCGCTGGTGAACGAGGATGGCGGCATCGGCGGCGTGCCGATCCGCACCACAATCGAAGACAGCGGCTATGTCCCGGCCACCGCCCTCGCCAACTATCAGCGCGCGCTGGCGACAGAGCCGAACATGGTGATGTATTACGGCGACAGCACCGGCTTCATGAAGCTGGTCGCACCCGAATTGAAGGGCGACAACGCGACGCTGATGGGGTCGACCTCCTTTGCCTCCGAATTGGCAAACCCCGCCGAAAACCCCTATCAGTATCTTCCGGGTCCGTCGTATGAAGATCAGGTCGATATTTTGTTGCAGAACATCAAGAAGGCGGGCGGCACAACCGTTGCTTTCATTTTCTCCAACACCGAATTTGGCCGCGATCCCATCGCACACGGCAAGAAAAAAGCCGAAGAGCTGGGCATCAAGGTCGTGCTGGAAGAGGCGACCAAGGCACAAGGGGCCGACATCCCGACCCACGTGACCAAGCTGGCCCAATCGGGCGCGGAACATTGCATCCTGCAAGGCTATGTCACCGGTGTCTGGCCTCAACTGATCGGCGGCGCGCGCCAGTTCGGCCTGCCAACGCAATTCTACGGCACCTTCTGGGGTATGGAAAAGCTGATTGCGGACCGTGTCACGGCCGAGGCCGGTCCGTTCCTGGATGGGTATTCCGGCGTGATGCCTTACCGCTATTCCTACGACAGCGCCGACGCGCCCGCCTATCAGCGCTATGCGGCATTCCAGAAAAAGGCCTTCGCAGGCACGCCGCTGGAAAACTACCTGCCGACCTGGGGCCTGCAATCGCTGGTGTCGCTGAACCTTGGTATCGAGGCGCTGCGCCGGGTCGCCAACAAGGGTGAGGAAATCACCGCGGCCCGTGCCGCAGAGGAATTGGCGGGCATCAAGGACTTTGACACCGGGGGCTTCTTTGGCGGTCCGATCTCGATGGAGAACAACAAGATCGGGACCGGGCGTGTCTATACCTACAAGGCGGAAACCGGATTGTTTGATCCGACATCGGACTGGTTCACCGTCTAAGCGACACGCCGTCCTTCGAGGCGGCACGCCCCGGCCCAGAGCCGGGGTTCAGAAAAACAAGCGCGAGGCCCCGGATCAGGTCCGGGGCGCGCGCACCCCATCTGAATGGAGACACCCGGTGCTGATCATCGAGAACATCGAAGTGACCTATTATCATACGGTGCAGGCGCTGCGCGGGCTGTCTTTGGAAGTGCCTGATGGCAAGATTGTCACGCTTCTGGGTACCAATGGCGCGGGCAAGACCACAACCCTGAAGGCGGCCAGTAATCTGCTGGCGCTGGAAAACGGCGAGATTGGTGAGGGGCGGATTTCGTTCAAGGGCAAGTCGATCCTGTCGATTGAGCCGGACAAGCTGGTACAGCAGGGGTTGTTCCATGTCCGCGAGGGGCGGCGGATCTTTACCGAAATGACGGTCGAGGACAACTTGATCGCGGCCTCCTATGCGCTGGACCGGCGGCAGGCCAAACCCGATTACGACAAGGTCTATGCGTTTTTTCCCCGTCTCAAGGAACGCCGCAAGCAGATTGCAGGGTACCTGTCGGGGGGAGAACAGCAGATGCTGGCCTTTGGCCGCGCGATGATTGCCCAACCTGAACTGATCCTGATGGATGAACCGTCGCTGGGCCTGGCGCCCAAGATCGTGGAAGAGATTTTTGACACCATCCGGCGGCTCAATCAGGAAGACGGCACCGCGATTCTGCTGGTTGAACAGAACGCCGGGGTTGCGTTTTCCGTGGCGGACTATGGCTATATCATGGAAAGCGGTCAGATCGTGATGGAAGGGGATGTGGAAACCCTGAAGAACGACAAGGACATTCAGTCGTTCTACCTGGGCATCTCCGATGACGGATCGGATGCCCGCCAATCGTTCCGCGATGTGAAACACTACAAGCGCCGCAAGCGCTGGTTAAGCTAGGGGTTACCTATGCCGTTTGACGAAAAACTGCCCGGCTTCAAGCCGCTTGTCGAAATGGTCAATGACCATGCCCGCCTGCGCGGCAGCTCCGTGGCGATGCGGCAAAAGGAATTTGGCATCTGGAACGAGGTCACCTGGACCGGGCTGCAGGAAATCATGCAGGCCTGTGCGGCGGGGCTGGTTGAGCTGGGGCTGGAACAGGGGGGGCATGCGGGTGTCCTGTCGGAAAACCGCAGCGAATGGGTGCAGGCCCAGTTCGGGATCAATGCGGCGGGTGGCGTTGTGGTTGGGATGTATCCGACATCCCCCGCCGCAGAGCTGGAGCATCTGATTAACGCCTCCGACACAAGTATCCTCTTCATCGAGGATCAGGAACAGCTCGACAAGATCAAGGAATTGACGGGCCGCGTACCCAAGCTGCGCCAGTTGATCGTCTTTGATCCCAAGGGCACCGGGGGCGAGGATGTGCTGGGCCTGATAAGTTTCGACACGCTTCTGGAAAAGGGGCGCAAACGGCTGAGCGATCTGCGAGATGACTTGCGGGCGCGTCTGACAGCCCTTCAGCCCGATGATACCTGCATGATGGTCTTTACCTCCGGTTCCACCGGGTTGCCCAAGGCGGCAGAGATTTCCTATGGCAATATCCATGCGGGTGCCGCAATTGCCGAAGATGTGTTTGGCACCTACCCACCCGGCACCGATGTACTGAGTTATCTGCCGCTGTGCCATATCGCGGAACAGGCGGTGACGGTGATCAACGGGTTGAGCCAGCAGTTCGTGATGAATTTTGGCGAAAGCCTGCGCACCATCACGCTGGATTTGCGCGAAGTGGCCCCGCAGATATTCTTTGGCGTGCCGCGCATCTGGGAGAAGATGCAGGCGGGTGTGCTGGTCCAGGCGCAGACGGCGGGCAGGTTGCGTGGGCCGATGACCATGCTGGCATTAAAGGGCGCGCAACGGCGCGGCATGATCCGGCGTGACAGGTGGGGCCTTGGCGACAGGCTTGCCAATGGGTTCTGGGATGTTCTTGTCTACCGCCATATCCGCAGCTATCTGGGTCTGGGCCGGGTGAGTTTCGGCATCTCGGCGGCGGCCCCGATTTCGGAAGACCTTCTGGGCTTCATGCGCGGGATCGGCGTGAACATCCGCGAGGCCTGGGGCATGTCGGAGACCTCGGGCGTGGGCACAATCCAGCCGTCCTGGGGCATGTGTGACGGGCGGATAGGCAAACCCGTTGCAGGGGTCGAAACCAAATTGGCCGAAGATGGCGAGGTTCTGTTTCGGGGGCCGACAATTTTCAAGGGGTACTACAAGAACCCCAAGGCCACGGCGGAGGCGCTTCAGGAGGGATGGCTGCACACTGGCGATGTGGGGCGCATCGAAGCCGATGGCTCGCTGAGCCTGATCGACCGCAAGAAGGACATCATGATCAATGCGGCCGGCAAGAACCTGTCGCCTGCGCTGATTGAAAATGTGATCAAGGCCAGCCCCTTCATCAAGGAAGTTGTGGTGGCGGCAGATCGGCGGCCCTATGTTGCAGCGCTGGTGCAACTGGATATGGATACGGTACGGTTATGGGCGGAAGGGCAGGGGATTGCCTATACGACGTTCCGGTCGTTGGCAGAGCATCCGCAGGTTCAGGAGTTGATCGAAAAAGAAGTCGAAAAGCAGAATGCCAATCTGGCGCGGGTCGAACAGGTCAAGAGAATCTGGCTCATGCGCAAGGAGCTGGATCACGATGACGGCGAGGTGACGGCGACAATGAAAGTGCGGCGCGCCAAGATTTACGAGATATACGCCGATCAGATCGAGGCGCTTTATACCTGAAGCAAATGGCGCGGGGGCAGGCCCCCGCGGCATGATTATTGGATTTGCCAAAGGCAAATCGGTGCCTCCGGCGGGAGTTTATCCGGAAAGATGAAGAGGATTGCTGCGGTTTCAGATCACGCCGATTTCCGCCAGGGCCTGATTGAGTTCAACAGGCAGCGGGTCATCATTTGCGCGTCCCTTTGGCAGGTCGGGCGGGGCATCGGCGGTGGCCAGGTAACGCCAGCCCTGAAAGGGTCGTTTCAGGCTTGATTGGGTGCGGATGATCTCGGGAGTCAGGACGATTGCGCAGCGCCGGATGCCGTCCGCGCCGATGTATTCATCCAGCCGCAGGATGTGCTGGCGGCATTGGATCAATCCTTTGATGACCCAATAGATCGACCCCCCGTTCAGGATTTCAGCCGCGCGTTTGGGCCACATGCGGGTTACATGGCGCGGCAGCCCATCGGGGGCTTGCGCCCGTTTGGTGGCTTGCCAGACGGCCATGTCCTCGACTTTGTCGGTGCCGACGCTCAGTTTTATCAGGTTGACGGTTTTGCTCACAGGTTTACCCACTGACATGTCCACAGACTCACCCCCTGAGCCACGATATAGGGTATGACATTCGGCGCGATATTCAAAGTCTGGTGGTTTGGGGCAGGGTTTTTGATAGCCAGCGACGCAGTTCCTTGTTAGTTTATCTACCTTCCCCCCGTGATGCAGAGGATTCCCCATGTCTCGATTTGCCGCCCCCATCGCCGAACAGATATGGGACATGAAATACCGGTTCAAGGCGGCGGATGGCACGCCCAAGGATGTCTCGGTCGAGGACACATGGCGGCGCATCGCCCGCGACTTGGCGCAGGTCGAAAGGGATCCGGCCCAGTGGGAGGAACACTTCTATGCCGCCCTGGAGGATTTCAAATACCTGCCTGCGGGCCGGATCACCGCCGGTGCAGGGACCGCGCGGCGGGTGACCTTGTTCAATTGTTTTGTCATGGGCACCATTCCAGACAGCATGGGTGGCATTTTTGACATGCTCAAGGAAGCCGCTCTGACCATGCAGCAGGGCGGTGGTATAGGCTATGATTTCAGCACCATTCGGCCCAAGGGTGCGGATGTGCTGGGCGTCTCGGCGGATGCTTCGGGGCCGCTCAGCTTTATGGATGTCTGGGATGCGATGTGCCGCACGATCATGTCCGCCGGATCGCGGCGCGGTGCGATGATGGCCACGATGCGTTGCGATCATCCCGACATCGAGGATTTCATCACAGCCAAATCCGATCCGGCGCGGTTGCGGATGTTCAACATGTCGGTGCTGGTGACGGATCCCTTCATGGAAGCAGTCAAGGCGGATGGGCCGTGGGAGCTGGTCTTTGATGACAGGGTCTATCACACCGTGCAGGCGCGCGATCTGTGGAACAAGATCATGCAGGCCACCTATAGCTACGCCGAACCGGGGGTGATTTTCATCGATCGGATCAACCAGGCGAACAACCTGAGATATTGCGAAACCATTGCGGCGACAAATCCCTGTGGGGAACAGCCGCTGCCGCCCTATGGGGCGTGCCTGTTGGGGTCGATCAACCTTGCGCGGCTGGTGGCCGATCCGTTTGAACCGACCGCCAAGCTGGATCAGCGCGCCTTGCAGGGCCTGGTCACCACCGCTGTGCGCATGATGGACAACGTGGTGGATGTCTCCAAATTCCCGCTTGAGGCGCAGGCGCGCGAGGCGCACGCCAAACGGCGTATCGGACTGGGTGTGACCGGGCTGGCGGATGCGCTGTTGATGCTGGGGCTGCGCTATGGCAGCGATGAGGCTGCGGCGCAGACCGAAGAGTGGCTCAAGGCGATTGCGCGCGCAGCCTGTCTGGCCTCCGTTGATCTGGCCAAAGAGAAGGGTGCGTTTCCGCTCTTCGACGCGGAGGCCTATCTGTCTTCCGGTAACATGGTGCAGATGGACGAGGATGTGCGCGCCGCGATCCGCGCGCACGGCATTCGCAACGCGCTTTTGACCTCTATCGCGCCCACCGGCACGATCAGCCTTTATGCAGGTAATGTGTCATCGGGCATCGAGCCGGTGTTTGCCTATGCCTATACGCGCAAGGTGTTGCAAAAGGACGGGTCGCGCACCGAAGAGGAAGTGGTGGATTACGCGGTCCAGATGTGGCGTGATCTGAAGGGGGACGCGCCCCTGCCTGACTATTTCGTGAACGCACAGACGCTGGCCCCGCTGGAACATGTCAAGATGCAGGCGGCGGCGCAGAAGTGGGTGGATTCGAGCATTTCCAAGACTATCAACTGTCCCGAAGACATTGATTTCGACGCTTTCAAGGATGTCTACATGCAAGCCTGGGATTCAGGCTGCAAGGGCTGTACCACCTACCGCCCCAATGATGTCACCGGGTCGGTTCTGTCTGTTTCCGAGGACACCAGGGCGGACAAGCCGGTCCCGGTCAGCGAAGGCGGCGAGGTGGTCTATATGTCCGAACCGCTGGACCGGCCAGAAGAGCTTGAAGGCAATACCTACAAGGTCAAATGGCCCGACAGCGAACATGCGCTTTATATCACCATCAACGACATCGTGCTGAACGGGCACCGTCGTCCTTTCGAGGTGTTCATCAACTCCAAGAACATGGAGCATTTTGCCTGGACTGTGGCGCTGACGCGGATGATTTCGGCGGTGTTCCGGCGCGGAGGCGATGTGTCGTTTGTGGTCGAGGAGCTGAAGGCGGTGTTCGACCCGCGCGGTGGCGCGTGGATGGGGGGCAAATACATCCCCTCCATTCTGGCCGCGATTGGCGGCGTGATCGAGCAGCATATGATTGCCACGGGGTTCATCGCAGGCGAGGGCATGGGTCTCAAGACCGACCCGCAGGCCAAGGTTGTGGGTCTGGACGCCCCGCGCGGCAAGGCCTGTTCAAGCTGCGGCCAGTTCGAATTGCGGATGATCGAAGGGTGCATGACCTGTGGGTCTTGCGGCCATTCAAAGTGCGGGTGATCCGATGACGGTTGACGGCTTTACCCAGATGATCGACGACAGCAACGCGTTTTTTGCGGAGCTGAAACAGAACAACACCAGGGAGTGGTTCACCCCGCGCAAGGACCACTACGCCGCCAACATCAAGAAACCGGCAGAGTTCTTTGCCGATCTGCTGGCAGATGACGTCAGCCGTATTTCGGGACAGCCGCACAGGCCCAAGCTTTTTCGGATTTACCGGGATGTTCGGTTTTCCAAGGACAAGACACCGTTGAATGCGCATCTGCATATGATGTGGAAACCGGTGTCAGAAAACCCGTTTGCGCCGCTGTTCTTTTTTGGGTCGGAACCGGGTGATATGACTGTCGGCTTTGGTCTGCCGGGTATGAAGGGTGAGGTGATGGCGCGGTTTCGGGCCTTTGTGGATCGCTGGGGGGATCAATTGGGTGCGGCGATTGCGGAAACCGGGATGGCATTTTCCAATTGGGGTGACGCACCGTTGAAGCGGGTGCCAAAACCTTATGAACAAGATCACCCCCATGCCGATCTGCTGAAACGCAAGAGCATGATCCTGAGCACGCGCATGGATGACGGTTGGCGCGATGCGGACGGCGGGTTGGTCAGCGCCGTGCGCAGACAGTTCGAGGCAACCGGGCCGGTGCGTGATCTGTTGAATGCCAAGCTCTCTGCGGACGGCTGATCGCGCCTGCGGATCCGGGTTCAATGCCGGTCAGATTGGCAAAACGGACATATCCACAGCTACTTTGCCCTAAATCTTCCGTCGGACCTTGACGTGCCACCCGTTTGCGCAAACGCTGGGCGCATAGATCAACTGGGGGAGTTCAAATGACAACATCCAATATCTCACGCCGCCACCTGCTCGGCTCTGCTGCTTTGCTGGCGGGGGCGGCCGCGCTACCGAAACTGGCGCTGGCGGCCGAACCGATCAAGGTTGCGGGCATCTATACGGTCCCCGTCGAACAGCAATGGGTCAGCCGCATCCATATTGCCGCCGAGGCGGCGCAGGCGCGCGGCGATATTGCCTATACCTTCACCGAAAATACCTCCAACACCGATTACGCCCGTGTCATGCGCGAATATGCCGAGGCCGGTAACACATTGATCATTGGCGAAGTTTTCGGCGCCGAGCAGGAAGCACGCGAAGTAGCGGCGGATTATCCCAATGTTGCCTTCCTGATGGGCTCGTCCTTCAAGGAAGACGCGGCGCTGCCCAATTTCTCGGTTTTTGACAACTATATTCAAGACGCGGCCTACCTCAGCGGCATTATCGCCGGTGCCATGACGGAAAATGGCAACATTGGCATGGTTGGTGGTTTTCCCATCCCTGAAGTGAACCGCCTGATGCATGCCTTTATGGCTGGCGCGGCGGAATCCAAACCCGGCATCAAGTTCCAAGTGAGCTTCATCGGCTCGTGGTTCGATCCGCCAAAGGCCAAGGAAACCGCATTTGCGATGATCGAAAACGGCGCGGACCTGCTCTATGCGGAACGCTTTGGCGTCTCGGACGCGGCGCAGGAAAAGGGCATTCTTGCCATCGGCAACGTGATCGACACCCAGGCGGATTATCCAGACACGGTTGTGGCATCGGCGATCTGGCATTTTGAGCCAACGCTGGATGCGGCCATCGCGGCCGTGCAGGCGGGCAATTTTACCGCCAGGGATTACGGCGTCTATTCCTTCATGAAAGAAGGCGGGAGTTCTCTTGCACCCCTGGGCAGCTTTGAAGGCAAGGTACCTGAGGCGGCGATGGCGCTGGTT
>CAXBKL010000103.1:0-12919 GCA_963976125.1 uncultured Sulfitobacter sp.
GTCCTGAACGGCTCGCCACTGTCCTATTGGGCGGGCGAAGAAGGAGTGAACCCGATGCGCATCACGGGCGGCCTGCTAGGTGGCTCGTGGCTGGCCCATCTGATGGCCGACCTTGGTGACGGGCGGTTTGACGGGGCCTGGCTGGCGCAGAATTTCGAAAGCCTGAAACCTGAAAAGGCGATCTGGGAAAAATACGCCAAACTGTTCAGTAATGTGGATACCGAACGCGATCGTTTTCTCGATTTTGAGCGGTGGTGGAACGGGTTTTACACCCTCAGCCGCCCGGAAATCCTGTCGATCACCCAGAATCTGTTTATCGGCAACCAACTGGAAGGTGGCGAAATGCGGATTGGCGATCACTGTGTGGCCGATCTGCGCAAGATCAAAGCTCCGGTGATCGTCTTTGCGTCTTATGGCGACAACATCACGCCACCGGCACAGGCGCTTGGCTGGATCCCGGCGGTCTACAAGGACACCGCGGACCTCAAGGCCGCCGGGCAGCGGATTGTATATCTGACAAATGCCCATGTCGGGCATCTGGGTCTCTTCGTATCGGCCTCGGTGGCAAAGCTTGAACATCGCGCCATTCTGGAAAACCTGGCCAGGATCGAAAACCTCAAGCCGGGTCTTTACGAGATGAAGATCGAGGGCCCCACCGGCAAGACAAGCGCCCAGGACGCACAATACAAGGTCAGGTTTGACCCCCGCGACGTCAGCAATCTGGACTATGAGGTTCCCGAACAGGCGTTCGACGCCGTCCGGCGCATATCAGAGATCAACGAGGCGCTCTATTCCACAATGGTCAGCCCCTGGGTTCGGATGATGACAACCCCGGCGAGTGCCGAGATGCTGAAATGGATGCACCCGATGCGCACCAGCCGCCTGATGTTTTCGGAAAAATTCAATCCGTGGATGGGCCTAGTCCGGCAGACCGCGAAGAAAGTGTCAGAGACCCGTACGCCTCTTGCATCGGATGATCCGATGATCCAGCGCGAACAAGAGGCGTTCACCGCTGTCGCAGACGCCATCGAGCAGGCGCGGATCGCGCGCGACGGGAGCTATGAACGTGCGTTCAGGGCGCTCTACGGCGGCGACACACCGGACATCGAGAACAACGCGCATATGCCTGTCTAAGGCCAAGGGAGACGAGAAATGCAATGGATTACTGAAAACTGGCTGCTCCTCCTGTTTGGCGGTGGAATGTTGGCGATGCACCTGTTCGGCCACGGGCATGGCCACAAGCGTGGCCACAAGGGCGGTGACCATGCCGCCCCTGAAAAACCGTCAGACGACACCGAACAGCCGGACCAGGCGAGGGCCGAGCGGTCAAAGGAAGATGGCAATGCCTGAGCACGTCGTTCTGACGCTCAACGCGGGGTCGTCCTCGTTGAAATTCGCGCTGTTCACTGTGTCCGAGCACCCCAGACGGCTGTGGTCCGGGGCCATCGACCGCATCGGCCTTGCGGGCACGCATTTTCAGTTAAGCGATGCGCGCAGGACCGTGGTGCTTGACGAACCGGGCAGGCTCGACAACCACGAAGCGGCCCTGACCCGGCTGCTTGACGCGATTGCCAGTCTGCCGGGGTCGCTTGATCTGGTTGCGGTTGGGCATCGTTTTGTGCACGGCGGGCCGGCGTGCGACTGCCCCAAGCACGCAACACCGGCCCTTTTGGCGCGGCTGCGTGGGCTGAGTTCGCTGGCACCACTGCACATGCCGCCAAATCTTGCCGGGGTCGATGCCGTGCAGGAGGCCCGGCCCGACCTGCCACAGGTGATCTGTTTCGACACGTCGTTTCATCACGACCTTCCCCAGCTGGCGCGGATGACGGCTTTGCCCCGCGCCTATGCCGCGGAAGGAATTCAGCGCTATGGCTTTCACGGCCTTTCCTATGAATACATCATGAAGTCGCTGCGCAAAGATGGCGTGAACATCGACGCGGAACGCATCATCATTGCGCATCTGGGCAACGGCGCGTCGATGGCGGCGATCCGGGGCGGCAAGCCGGTTGAGACCAGCATGGGCTTTTCGACCCTCGCAGGGTTGCCAATGGGCACGCGGACTGGCGATCTCGACCCCGGTATAATGCTCTACCTCATGCAGGAAAAAGGCCTGAAGCCGGATGAGGTCGCAGAAACGCTTTATCATCAAAGCGGACTTCTGGGTCTCTCCGGGATCAGCCGGAACATGCACGATCTGTTGGAAAGCCGTGAAGAAACAGCAGGCGAGGCCATTGATTTCTTCTGTTATCAGGCACAGCTGCATCTTGCGCGGCTGACCGGCGCGCTTGGCGGGCTGACGCGGGTCGTCTTTACGGGCGGTATCGGTGAGAATTCAGCCGAGATCCGCAGCCGGATTTGTGCCGGCCTTGGCTACCTTGGGATCGACATCGCCAATCAGGCGAACAAGGCGGGGGAAACGGTAATCTCCAAACCGGGTGCCCGCGTCAAAGTTGAAACCCGCGCGACCGACGAGGAGCTGATGATTGCCGCTCACGTCTCCGGCAGGCTTCACGCTGACCGACCCCTTCAACCCGCTGCGATGGAAGGCTGAACAATGTCGCACCAAACATCAAAACTGCACGCTCTTGTGGGCCGGGCGCAAAATCCGGCACCGGTCCGCGTTGCCGTGGTCGATAACGCGAAAGCCGCGATTTGTCAGAATGCGGCGGGGCTGGAAGCGCCGGTAGTGTTGACATCGCGCCCGGATCCTGCGGACGCCCGACTGGCGTCACGGGGGGTGGCGGCGTTGATGCTTGACCGCAGTAAAACTCAGACCTCCACAGTCTCTGACATCGAGGGAAGCCTGACCGCTGCGCCGCAGCCTGAACATATCTGTTGCGCGCCGCAAGGGGCCGCAGCCTTTGCGGAGGCGGCAGAATGAACAACACTGCCCCCTCTCCTGATCCGGTCCGATTGCTGGACATGACCGGCAAAAAGGGCCTGATTGTTGGCGTTGCCAATGAACATAGCCTGGCCTGGGCTTGCGCGCGCAATTGCCACGCGGCAGGGGCAGAGCTTGCCCTGACCTATCTCAATGACAAGGCGCGTCCTTTTGTTGAACCGTTAGCGCAAACTGTCGAGGCACCGCTGTTGCTGCCCTGCGACGTGGCGCAGGAAGGCCAACTGGAAGCCGTCTTTGCCAAAATCGACGAGACCTGGGGGAAGCTTGATTTTCTGGTGCACGCCATCGCGTGGGCGCCGGCGGCTGATCTGCACGGGAGACTGACCGATTGTTCTGCGGAAGGTTTTGCCCAGGCGATGCAGGTTTCATGCCATTCCTTCATCCGCATGGCAAAACTGGCAGAACCACTGATGGCCCAGGGCGGCAGCATGGTCACGCTCAGTTTTATCGGGGCCGAAAGGGTCGTGGATCATTACAGCCTGATGGGCCCGGTCAAGGCGGCCCTCGAAACTTCGGTGCGCTATCTGGCGCAGGAACTCGGACCAAAAGGCATACGGGTCAACGCGCTTTCTGCGGGCGCGATCAAGACACGCGCGGCTTCCGGTATTGAACACTTCGACGAACTGATCCGCGAGACCGAAACCAAATCACCGCTGCGCCGCACCGTTACGGCGGACGAAGTGGGGCGCGCCGCCCTGCTGCTGGCCAGCGATCATACAACTGCCATCACCGGTGAGATCCTGCATGTAGATGCCGGCCATCACGTTGGTGGTATGATTTTTCATTGAACATCGCGCTGCATCGCCAGCGCAGATCGACGACTTAAAAGGAGCACGACATGAACGCCACCAAAGGCCACTTTGGCAAGACAGAAGATGACGATGACAGCTTTGATACGGTGCCGGAAGGCTATTCGGGCACCGTTTATACCTGTTCCATGCACCCCGAAGTACGCAGCACAGAAGAGGGTTCTTGCCCGAAATGCGGTATGTTTCTGACGCCTGAGGGCGGAAAAGCCGAACACGGACACCACGATCATTCGGGTCATGGTCATGCTCATTCCGGGGATGACCACGATCATTCGGGGGATGATCATGCCTGCCACGGCCACGATCATGCTCAGGGCGCTGCGTCTGTTGCGATCAAGGGGGGGGAATTCGATACCGTGCCCGCAGACTTTAACGGCACGATCTACACCTGCCCGATGCACGCGCAGGTGCGCCACCCCGGCCCCGGATCCTGTCCGATTTGCGGAATGGGCCTGGAGCCGGAAACCATCAGCCTGGAAGATGAAGGCCCAAATCCCGAACTGATTGATTTCACCCGCAGGTTCTGGGTCGGCACCGTCTTGACGATCCCGGTTCTGGTTCTGGCGATGGGGCCGTTCATCGGGTTCATGTACCTTAATGAGTTGTTGGGAGAACGTACCTCACTCTGGCTGGAGCTTTTGCTGTCCACACCAGTGATCCTGTGGTCGGGCTGGCCCTTCTTCACGCGCGGGTATCAATCTTTCCGCACCATGAACCTCAACATGTTCAGCCTCATCTCTATGGGTGTCGGGGCCGCCTACATCTTTAGTATCGTGGCGGTCATCGCGCCGCAGGTTTTCCCGGCCGGGTTCCGTGACGAGAGCGGCAATGTCGGCGTCTATTTTGAGGCTGCGGCAGTGATCGTTACACTGGTCCTGCTGGGTCAGGTGATGGAGTTGCGCGCCCGTGAAGGCACCGGCAAGGCCATTCGCGCCCTTCTGGACATGGCCGCCAAAACAGCGCTGGTGATCCGGCCCGACGGCACCGAAGAAGAAGTCGAGCTGGACCAGGTGCTGTTGGGCGACCACATCCGTGTGCGCCCTGGTGACAAGGTGCCGGTCGATGGGGTGGTGGTCGAAGGCCGCTCCTCGGTGGACGAGTCAATGATTTCGGGTGAACCCGTGCCGGTCGAAAAAGTTGCGGGCGAGCCTGTAACAGGGGCGACAATCAACGGGACCGGCAGTTTGGTCATCGAGGCCACACGCATCGGTGCCGATACCATGCTGTCCCAGATCGTGCAGATGGTCGCCAATGCCCAACGCAGCCGCGCGCCGATCCAGAAATACGCCGATCAGGTCGCGGGCATGTTCGTGCCGGCCGTTATCGCAGTCGCGATCATTTCCTTCATCGTTTGGTCGATCTGGGGGCCTGATCCTGCCATGGCCTATGGTCTGGTCTCGGCGGTTGCCGTACTGATTATCGCCTGCCCCTGTGCTCTGGGTCTTGCCACGCCCATGTCGATCATGACGGCGACCGGAGCAGGTGCACAGATGGGTGTGCTGATCAAAAACGCTGAATCGCTGGAGCGGTTCGAAAAGATCGACACGCTGATTGTAGACAAGACCGGCACCCTGACCGAAGGCAAACCCAAACTCGTTGCGGTGCTGCCCGAGGACGGCCATGACGAAGCCGAAGTGCTGCGCCTTGCGGCTTCGCTGGAACGCGGGTCCGAACACCCGCTGGCAGAGGCCATCGTGCGCGGTGCCGAGGAACGTGGTGTCGAATTTGCCAAGGCCGAAGACTTCGAGGCTGTGACCGGCAAGGGCGTCATGGGTGTTGTCGATGGCAAGGCGGTCGCGCTCGGCAATGCCGCACTGATCCATGACATGGGACTGGAAAGCGGCGCGCTGGTTGATATTGCCAATGCGCGGCGCGACGAGGGCGAGACAGTGATGTTCATCGTGCTCGACGGAGCCGTCGCGGGCCTGGTCAGCGTCGCCGATCCGGTCAAGGAAACCACGCCCCAGGCGCTCAAGGAACTGCACGAACTGGGCTTTCGCATCATCATGGCGACGGGCGACAACGAGCGCACGGCAATGGCGGTGGCCAACCGTCTGGGCATCGACGAAATCCGCGCTGATGTATTGCCCGAAGACAAGGCCCGCATCATTCGCGAGTTGCAGGAGCAGGGCAAGAAGGTCGCCATGGCCGGTGACGGGGTCAACGACGCCCCTGCCCTCGCCCAGGCGGATGTAGGCATTGCCATGGGCACTGGCGCAGACGTGGCGATCGAAAGCGCTGGGTTCACTTTGGTCAAGGGCAACCTCGATGGCATCGTGCGGGCGCGAAAGCTCAGCCAGGCTACAATGCGCAATATCCGTCAGAACCTGTTTTTTGCGCTGATCTACAATGCCTCCGGTGTGCCGATTGCGGCGGGTATTCTTTATCCGTTCCTCGGCATCCTCATCGGTCCGATCTTTGCTGCCTTCGCGATGAGCGCGTCGTCACTGTCGGTCGTGCTGAATGCGCTGCGGCTGCGCAGACTGAAGTTTTGAAGATGAGTGGCAGTTTGAAAGGAGTGACAGGCATGACGCGACCTCACCGATATGCGGCTATCCCGGCCCGGCAACGCGGCGCAGGTCGCTGGCACTTCCGGCGGACTGCGGTGGGATTTGGCAAGGCATTGATTGTCGCGCTGAGTTTCGCATTTTCCGCCGCAACCGCGCAGGCGCATAGCTTTTCGCTCGCGGTTGTGGCGGACGGAGAACACGCAGCGGCGCGGCTGAACTCTGTGGTCAAAGGCATATTGCTGGCGACGCAGGAGCGGGATGGCCACGCCGATGAAACATCGGACGGGCATCTTGGCGGGCTTGATGTCTTTGTCGTGCCTTTACCAGCCTATGCCGCTGAGACAATCCAAGGGCTCAAGCGTGTCCCTCAGACCGCGATCGACATCGCGGTCTTGATTGGCAGCGACACCGGGGCGGATCCCGCCGCCGCTGAACTGAATTCCCGGACCGTCGTTATCAGGTCAGGCCCGATAAACGCCAACGCAATCGCGGCCAGCACAATGTTCGCGGACAAGTATCAGGCAGAATACGGGACCGGCCCGGACCAGTGGGCAGCAGAAGGATACTACACAGCGCGGCGCATTGATCTGGCGGTGCGCGCGCTAAATGGCGTCGACGACCGCCGCGCTTTGATCGCCGCACTGGCGACGACAGACATAGGGATTGAATGGTAAATGGAACATGAGGAACACACGCCCCCTGATCGGTTGGATGAGCGCGGTTCGGCACATGAGCAAGAGCAGCCGCAACCGTTCTGGAAATCGCGCGTTGGGATCAGCCTGATTATCTCGCTGGCAATCGCCGGGTTGCTCTTGGGGTTCGAACACCGGATCCACATATTTGCGGGCAATGGGTTCCTCGGCCTGCTTCTGCTTGCCTGCGTGGTGATGCACTTTTTCATGCATGGTGGTCACGGCGGCCATGGCGGCGGTGGCAAGTCATGACCGATGCAACCGGCTATGGCCTGTGGGTTTTTGCCCTGTTGAACGCTGCAATCTTCATCATGTTTGCGTTCAGTTTCTTTAAGCCAACGACACCCCGCGACTGGCGCAGTTTTGGTGCTTTCAGTGCTTTTCTGGTGGCTTTGTTCGCCGAAATGTACGGCTTTCCGCTTACCATCTATCTCCTGGCTGGCTGGCTACAGACGACCTATCCGGGCGTCGACTGGTTCTCGCATGACGCGGGCCACCTGCCGGAAATGATGTTCGGCTGGAAGGCAAACCCGCACTTTGGCCCATTCCACATGATAAGCCTTCTTCTCATTGGTCTTGGGTTCTGGATCATCTCAACCGCCTGGCGGGTACTCTATCAGGCCCAACGCAGTGGCACGCTCGCGACCAGCGGCCCCTATGCGCGCCTGCGTCATCCCCAGTATGCAGGCTTTGTTCTGGTACTGACCGGTTTCCTGTTTCAGTGGCCAACCCTGCTTACTCTGGCGATGTATCCGGTACTGATCTGGATGTACGTGCGGCTTGCCCGTGCCGAGGAACGCGAAACCCGCGAAACTTTTGGGACAAAATTCGATGCTTATGCGGCCCGCGTGCCGGCATTTATTCCATCATTGAGCGAAAAACTGAACGCAACACAATAGCTGGAAGGAAGTGATACAATGGCCAATCATCCCCCTGATTTGGAACCGAAAGCCGATGGCATGGCATCGTGGTTCCCGACCGCCTACACGATCCTGTTTGCCCTGATTGTTTTTGTCGCTGCACTGACATGGATCGTTCCAGCCGGGCAATATGACCGCGCGATGAACGAAGAGGTAGGGCGCGAGATCGCCGTGCCGGGCACCTACCAGACCGTTGATGCCAATCCGCAAGGGTTTGTCGATGTGATGCTGGCCCCGGTGGCCGGGTTCTATGATCCCGACAGCTATGCCGCCAATGCCATTGACGTGGCTCTGTTCGTGCTGCTGCTGGGCGGGTTTCTCGGCGTGGTCAACGCCACAAAGGCAATCGACACCGGCATTCAGACCGCAATGGGCCGGATGAAGGGGCGCGAGATCTGGATGATCCCGATCCTCATGTCGCTGTTCGCTTTGGGCGGAACGACCTATGGCATGGCCGAGGAGACGCTGGCGTTCTATGCGCTGTTGATACCTGTGGTCATCGTCGCGGGGTTCGACGCCGTCACCGGCGTTGCCATCATATTGATCGGGGCAGGCATCGGCACGCTGGGCTCAACCATCAATCCCTTTGCAACCGTCATCGCGTCCAACGCGGCAGCCATTCCCTTCACACAGGGCATTGCGCTGCGGCTGTTCATCCTGATCGGTGGTCTGGTGATCTGTATTGCTTATGTCATGCGGTATGCAGCACGGGTAAAGGCCGATCCGTTGCGGTCGGTCGTGGCGGCCCAGCGCGAAGCACATCGCCGGATATTCCTGAGCAGTGACGACGCCGAATTCACTGAACCAACTCTCACCGGCACCCAAAAACTCGTTCTGGTGTTATTCTTCGCCACCTTCGCGGTGATGATCTGGGGCGTGTCCAGCCAAGGATGGTGGATGGCACGAATGGGCGCGCTGTTTATTGGCATGGCCATCGTTGTCGGCCTTGTCGCGCGGATGGGCGAGAAAAAACTGACCTCGGCTTTTGTCGACGGCGCGAAAGACCTTCTGGGCGTGGCGCTGGTGATCGGGCTGGCGCGCGGCATCGTGGTGATTATGGAACAGGGGCTGATCGCGGATACCATTCTGAACAGCGCCGCAGACACCCTTGGCGGGCTGTCCGAAGTCGCCTTCATCAACCTGATGCTTTGGATCGAGATCGGGATGAGCTTCTTGGTACCATCCTCGTCCGGCCTTGCGGTGTTGTCGATGCCGATCCTGGCCCCGCTGGGTGATTTCGCCAATGTCAGCCGCGATCTGGTCGTGACGGCCTATCAATCCGCAAGCGGGCTGGTGAACCTGGTTACGCCCACTTCGGCCGTGGTGATTGGCGGGTTGGCCATCGGGCGCGTGTCTTTCGACCGCTGGCTGATGTTCATCTGGCCGCTTCTGCTGATCCTGACGCTATTCATCATGGTCGCGCTGAGCGCGGCTGTGATCCTCTGACCCAAAAGGAAAATCCAATGACCGATCACGCTTTAGGGGTTCATTCTGAATCCGGCACACTGCGTCAGGTGATCGTCGCGCCACCCGGCCTCGCCCATCGACGGCTCACACCCGACAACCGCGAAGACCTGCTGTTTGATGATGTGTTCTGGGTCAAGCAGGCGATCCGGGACCACGGCATTTTTGCCGACATCATGCGCGAGCAGGGTGTCGACGTACTCGATGCCATGACACTTCTGGCGGATACGCTGGACATCCCCACCGCACGTGCCTGGGTGCTCGACCATCGCGTCACCCGCAACGATGTGGGCGTTGGTATGCGCGACGGTCTGAGGGGATGGATGGAGGCATTGCCGGGCGTTGACCTTGCGCGGTTCCTGGTTGGCGGGATAAGGGTCGACGATCTGCCCTTCACCCCGTCGGGCATGTTCGGCAGTTATCTTGGTCTGAACGGTTTCGTTCTGCCGCCGCTGCCCAATTTCATTTTCACGCGCGACAATTCGGCCTGGGTCTATGGCGGCGTGAGCCTGAACCCGATGCATTTTGCGGCCCGGCGTCCCGAAACGCTGCTGATGGCGGCGGTCTATCGGTTTCATCCGGCATTCGCGGGCAAGGCCAAGGTCAGGTTCGGCGATCCAACGCAGGACTTTGGCGCCGCCACGCTGGAGGGCGGCGATGTCATGCCCATTGGCCACGGCGTTGTAATGGTCGGCATGGGTGAGCGGTCGACGCCGCAAGCGGTTGGGCAATTGGCCGAAGCCCTGTTCGCGGGGGGTGACGTTCACCGCTTAATCGCCTGCCAGATGCCAAGGTCGCGCGCGGCGATGCATCTGGATACGGTGTTTACCCATTGTGGCGGCGACGTGGTGACCACCTTCAAGGAGGTGGCCGACGCGATCACCTGCTACGACCTGCGCCCCGGTGGGGGCCACGCGCCGCTCGATATTCGCGGAGACTCCCGGCATCTGTTTGAAATAACGGCCGAAATCCTGGGGTATAAGAAACTGCATCTGGTTCCCACCGGCGGGTCAGACGCCGCCGAACAATCGCGCGAACAGTGGAACGACGGCAACAATGTGCTGGCTCTGCGTCCCGGCGTCGTCATTGGGTATGACCGCAACGATGACACGAACGCCGCGCTGAAGGATGCCGGCATCGAAGTGTTGGCCATCCCCGGTGCCGAACTGGGCCGGGGCCGCGGTGGCAGCCATTGCATGAGCTGCCCCACCATCCGCGACGCGATTTGAGAAAGGGAATTCCATGTCATTTAATCTAAGAAACCGCCACTTTCTGGCCTTGCGCGATTTCAGCCCGCAGGAAATCGGATTTCTTCTGAGGCTGTCCGCCGACCTCAAGGCGGCCAAATACGGCGGCTATGAAGTGCCGCGCCTGACCGGCAAGGAAATCGCGCTGATCTTTGAAAAAGACAGCACCCGGACCCGCGTCGGCTTTGAGGTGGCCGCGCACGACCAGGGAGCGCATGTCACCTATCTTGGTCCATCGGGGTCGCATCTGGGCAAAAAAGAGACAGTCAAGGACACCGCCCGCGTGCTGGGCCGGGTCTATGATGCGATCGAATACCGTGGTTTTGGTCATCCCATCGTCGAGACGCTGGCCCAATACGCCGGGGTGCCTGTCTATAACGGCCTGACAGATGAATTTCACCCAACCCAGATCCTTGCCGATTTCCTGACCATGTCGGAGCATTCCGACAAGCCCCTGCGCACTATTTCCTATGCGTTTCTTGGTGACGCCGGAAACAACATGGGGGATAGCCTGCTGATCGGAGGGGCCAAAATGGGCATGGACGTGCGGTTATGTGCGCCCGAGGCCTGTTGGCCTGATCAGGCCATTCAGGATGAAGCACATCAGATCGCCGAGCAAACCGGCGCGCGGATCACGATCACGGAAGATGTGGGTGAGGCGGTGAAGAATGTCGATTTCATCTACACCGATGTCTGGCTCTCGATGGGGGAATCCAAGGACAAATGGGGGGAACGCATCCGCCAGCTTTTGCCCTATCAGGTCAACGCCGAAGTGATGGCGCAAACGGGCAACCCGCGCACCAAGTTCATGCATTGCCTGCCGGCGTTTCACAATGCCGACACAGAGGTCGGTGCCGAGATTGGCAAACGCTTTGACATCACGGCGATGGAAGTCACCGAAGAGGTGTTCGAAAGCCCGGCCTCCATCGTGTTCGATCAGGCCGAGAACCGGTTGCACACCATCAAGGCGGTGCTTGTCGCCACGTTGGGGAGCTGAGCAATGCGCATCGTCACTGCCCTTGGCGGCAATGCCTTGCTGCGACGCGGGCAAGCATTAACGGCTGAAAACCAGCGCGCAAATACCGCTATCGCAGCCGACGCACTTGCCCGGATCGCAATGGATCACCAGCTAATCGTGACTCACGGCAACGGGCCACAGGTGGGCTTGCTGGCCCTGCAAGGCAACGCCTACAAACCTGATGAAGCCTATCCGCTGGATGTGCTGGGCGCGGAAACCGAAGGCATGATTGGCTATATGATTGAGCAGGAACTGGGCAATCGCCTGCCGCAGGAAACGCCGCTGGCCACGCTGCTCACCATGATCGAAGTGGACGCGAATGACCCGGCATTTGCCAACCCGACAAAGTTTATCGGCCCGGTCTATGAAAAGGCCGAAGCTGAGCGGCTGGCTACGGAAAAGGGTTGGGACATCCGTGCAGATGGTGATAAGTGGCGTCGGGTCGTGGCGTCCCCCTTGCCGCAACGAATCTTTCAGATCAGGCCGATCAACTGGTTGATTGAAAAGCAGACGGTTGTCATTTGCGCCGGCGGTGGCGGGATCCCGACCGCTTATGATTCAGACGGAAATCTGAAGGGGATCGAGGCCGTGATCGACAAGGATCTCGCGTCCGAGCTGCTTGCACGTGATACGGATGCTGATCTGTTCATTTCGGCCACCGACGCGGAATGCGTTTATCTTGACTGGGGCCACGACAATCAGCGCGGCATCAAAACAGCAACGCCAGATGCGATGGACCAGTTTAAATTTGCGGCCGGGTCGATGGGACCAAAAGTTGATGCCGCCTGCCAATTTGCCCGCCGCACAGGCAAGGTGGCGGCCATCGGGGCATTGGCCGATCTGAAAGGCATCGTCGCTGGCGAAAAAGGCACGACCATCCGTGTCGATGCGGGAAAAACGGTGTTGCATTCATGAAACTACCGGGGCTCGCAGTACAGCCAATAAAGCCGCGCCATCATGTCACACACTTTCGGATCGTCAGACAAATGCCGGCAAACGCCTCGCGGGGTTTTTCGCTCCTGTTCCGCCGGACGCACCGGAATCTATCCGGTGCGCGCGCCCCCCGCGTAAGCTCGCGGGAGTGCGGCATGATCCTCATTCCCGGATGGCGCTCGCCAAGGTAATTGGCGCAGTCCCTTCAGGCTTGGCTATTCGAACGCACATCCTGGTCGCAGCCCCAGCCAGCGGAAGGCCATCGCCGCCGGGCAGAAGCTGGTGAACGCGCTTTGGATCAGATTTACGCCTACGAATCCGGTCAATAGAAACCAGTAGGGATGGATCAGCAGGCCAAGCGCCAGACTGACCAGAATCATGGTTCCGGCAAAGGCCATTACGGCACGGTCAATTGTCTGACGAT
>CAXBKL010000104.1:0-12910 GCA_963976125.1 uncultured Sulfitobacter sp.
GAGTTGGCGCAGATCACCTATGGCAGCGATGCGGGTGGTGACTATTCCTTGCTGCATGTGCGCTCACAGCAGGGCGATGGCGGGGGTGCCCATGACGAAGATCTGCTCGGCACCGTGAAAGTCTATGGCGATACGGTTACGGAAGAAGACGTCCGGGTGACCGCAAACGGTGTCTTTGACGGCATCGACATCTTTGAGCCGATTGCGGATCTGCCAAACTTCATTACCGGGGACAAGACGGCAAATGCCCTGATGGGGACCGCGCAGGCGGATAACATTCATGGCCAGAACGGCAACGACTTCATCAACGGCGGCGAGGGTGATGATTTCATATTTGGCGGCGGCCATGGCGACGTCCTCTTTGGCGGCGGTGGTGATGACTGGATCGAAGGCGGATGGGGCACCAACAGCTTGTTTGGCGATGCCGGCATGGATACGCTTGTGTCAAATGCAGGCCGTGACAACATGATTGGCGGCGCGGATGCAGACACCTTCTTGTTCATGGACACTTCGCGTGGCGGCCAGATCATGGATTGGCAGGACGGCATCGACCGTATTGATTTTTCACGCATGAATGCTGTGCAGAGCACAGACGACATGGCCATCACCCAGTTTGGCGAAAACTCCTATGAGGTGGCGTTTACCAACGACGCCGGCAAGGCGGCAGTGGTGGGGCTGATCGGGGTAGAGGCATTCACGCTGTCAGAGGCTGATTTCCTGTTTTGAGATTCAGCTGAACTGAACCCCGCAACGCCGTAGGCACCGCGGGAAAAAACATCGCAGTTGCCGGCAGCCATTGTCGGCACCTGCGCAGGCACGGCCTCTAGCGGTTGTCCTTGCCCGGTCCGCCTTCGGGAACCTGCTCTTGCGCAGCCTGTGTCGCTGCGGCGGCAATTGCGGCCTTGTCTTCCTCGGTCAAAGTTTCCCGGTGGTCCATGTCTGGGAGGGCCACACGCACTTCGCGGCGGGCAAAGTCAATCCCGGCTTCGGCAAAAGCGGCAGAAACCCGGTTGAAAATTTCCTTGCGGATCATGAACTGCTTGCCCGGCTTGGCCATGAACTTGCCCCGGATCACCAGGCCCACATCGTCGATTTCAAGCACCCCCTGGGATTTGAACGGCTGCAGGAAATCACCGCCAAGCTCCTCTGTTTCCAACAGATCCTGACCGATTTTCTTGAATATCTTCTTTACCTTGTTGGGGTCGGTATCGAACGGCACGGTAAAGCGCAGCTTCATGATGACCCAATCGCGGGAGAAATTGGTGATCTTCGGAATTTCCCCATAGGGAATGGTGTGCACCGGGCCCTTGTGGTGACGCAACTGCATGGACCGGATCGAGATTTTTTCCACCGTTCCCATGGTCCCTTCTATCGTGACGTATTCGCCGGTGCGAAAGGCATCATCGACCAGAAAGAAGATACCGGAGACGATGTCGGTCACCAGCTTTTGCGCACCAAAACCGATTGCCAGACCCACAATACCGGCACCCGCCAGAAGCGGCGTGGTATCAACGCCGACATTACCAAGCGCCAGCAACATGAACACCACGACAATTGTCACCCGTGACACCAGCATGATCAACGGCAACACCGTGGAAAGCCGCGAGCCGCCTGCCCCGCCGCCGTCACCGCCGAATTCGGCATTGTCCGGGTCATAGCCTGTTGCGGTGATCTCTGCGGCCAGCTTGCGGTTGATGAAAAGCGAGGTGATTTCATACACCAGATACCCAAAGGACACGATAATCAGGAATTCGAGTGCATTTGCGGCCAACCGCTCACCGACGCCTGCGGCGGCCAATTCGGCCGGATCAATGCCCCAGGCATCGGCGATGATGACAAGCACGATCCCGAACACGATCACCCGGCCAATCCGGATGTAGGACCGCACCGTGGCGTGATAGGCCTGTTCGGCAACCACGCCTTCCCCCGACATCGCCGGTGCCAGGTGCCGAACCGCCCCCCGAATGGCCGTATCCATCGCGGGGGCGAACAACAAAAGGCCCATTGTCACATAGTGCGGCGCACCTGCGAGCAACTCAAAATTCCCGTAGCTCACGATGATATTGACCAGCCACCAGGTTCCAGCCGACACCAGGATCGCAAAAACCGGGAATGCGCGGGCAACGCGCTCTTCTGCCGGTGTCCCCTCGCCGGGGCCACGCATCATGTCAACCATGCCATCGCGGTAGCGCCAGACGGTCAGGCCAATATAGAAATGTATCAGCGCATTCAGCCAGAACCCCAGCCGAAGCTCTCCGCGCGGGACGCCATTCAATTCGTTGAACTCGATAATCACAACAGAAAAGCCGATGATTACCGCCATCCATACCGAGTGAAAGACCGTTCCCCTTGCGTTTTCATCGGTGGCGTAAACAATCCGATATTCGGAATTTTCCGGAGCCATGATGAACCGCGAGATGGCCCAGGCAACGCGAGGAAAAGCGATCAGGTAAAAGCCAACCAGACTTGCATATACCTGCGCTTCTGCCGGGATCAGCAAACGCGACACGATCATGGTTGTGATGATGAACACCGCCACTGCCACCACGTCCCTGCACAACCGCTGCAACAGGGATTTGATCGTGTTTCGAAGCGAGACCGTTTCAGGATCAGGCGGAGGCAGCTCATGCCACCGCCGGGTGACGTGCCGAAAAGCAAATTCCGCGACAAGTCCAACGATCAGGGTCAGGCAAAACATCAGCACAAACCAGGCAACACCTGCCACCCCAAGTGTGGCAAAAAACGTCTCGAACGCATCGCCCTGCCGAACCACCAATTTTGGCAGGAGTTCGATGGGGATTGTCACCGATTGCAGCGCGCCGGTTGTGGCGTGGTAAATAAAAGTCGACAGCGCGTCATCGGGTGACACTGCATCGACCTGCGCCTTCAGCGCCATCTGTTCCAAAAGAACCGCACGCACCTGCTCATCCGACAGGCGAGAGATCAGCGCATTGGCTTCATTCTCCGAAAGCTGTTCGGTCAGCAGCGCAGCGCCCGGATCCGTATCCGCGCCACTTGTGGTCGGAAACAGGCTTTGCGCCTGCGCTGCGGTGACAAGAAGGAGGCCGCCGGTCAATACAACCAGCATTATTTTAAACATCCGCATGATCTGATCCCGGCTGAAATTGCTGGAAAACCCTACAGGGGGTTTCGCGAGGATGTCACGCATTCAATGCCTGTCCGGTTCTGTCGACCCCGGAGCGGGTGCCCCGGCACGTTGGTTTGAACATCCGCCACGAATGCGTCGACCTTAGCGAAATCAGTGATGTTGAGGTTCATTGGGTTGCCCAAAAAGAGGGCACCTCGGTGCCGAAATTGAAGAATTCGATGCAAAGAAGCCTCTCACTTCCATCACCGTTGAAGCCACCGGTTGTGACCCGTGTCGAAAACTGGTCGAAGGTTACAAAAGGGGACCGCAAAGAAAGATTCGAGTCAGCTTTCGAGCCAAAATTCTGCCCAGAATCCGATACTTTCTGGCCCTCCGACCCTCGCGGAAAAATTGAGGCCACCCGCTCAGATCTGGATCAGGTTGGGTTCAATATGAAATCTGACGCTTTTTCACCGATCATGATGGCAGGGGCATTGGTGTTCCCGGATACAATTTCGGGCATGATGGAACAATCGGCAACGCGAAGTCCCTCGATCCCGTGGACCCGAAGTCGCGAATCCACCACTGCCGCTGGCCCCTGCCCCATCTTGCAGGTACCTGTGGGGTGATAGATCGAAACGCTGTTGTTACGTGCCCAATCCAGCGTGCCTGCATCATCATCCAAATCCAGGCTCGCATCGGGGCGGAAGGCTTGCGAAATCTTGCGGGTCAGCGGGTCGTACCCGGCGATCCTGCGGGCGATCTTGACGCCTTCGACAATGGTACGGCAATCGGTTTCGGTCGCCAGATAATTGGGGTGAATCTTTGGATAGGTCTGTGGATCCGGCCCGGCCAGCCGGATCTCGCCCCGGCTTTCGGGGCGCAACTGGCAAACCGACATTGTAAAGGCAGAAAACGGGTGCACGCCCTCGCCGGGGCTGTCGGCAGACCACGGTTGCACGTGGAACTGAATGTCAGGGGTTTCCAGATCGGGCCGCGTTTTGAGGAACCCGGTTGCCAGACTGGCCGCCATCGTCATTGGCCCGGACCGGAACATCGCATATTTCAGCGCAATGCGGGCCTGATTGAACAGGCTGCGGACCTCATCATTGAGAGTGGGTTCATTGCATTTGAACACCAGTCGGGCTTGCAGGTGATCCTGCATCCCCTTGCCGACCCCCGCCAATTCGTGCAGCGGCTCAATGCCGTTTTCTTTCAACTGCGACGACTCGCCGATGCCGGACAACATCAACAATTGCGGGCTGTTGATGGCACCGCCGGACAGGATGATGTCGCGGCCCGCCTTGACCACATGTACCTTGCCGGACCGATCCCGGTATTCCACGCCGGTGGCGCGTTTGCCCTCCAGGATGACCCGCGTCACAAGCGCGTTGGTGATGATCTGCAGGTTTGGCCGGTTTCGGGCGGGCTTCAGGTAGGCGACAGCCGAACTGCACCGTCTGCCCTTTTCGGCCGTCAGCTGGAAATACCCGACACCCTCCTGATCCGCCCCGTTGTAATCCGGGTTGAACTTGTAACCGGCATTTTGCGCCGCAGCGACCCAGGCGTCACAAATCGGACGTTGCAGCCGCATGTTGGACACAGCCAGCGGCCCCTTGTCGCCGTGGAATTCATCCGCGCCACGCTCATTGCGTTCCGCGCGCTTGAAATAGGGCAACACCTCGTCCCATCCCCAACCTGAATTGCCCATCTGCCGCCAGCGGTCATAGTCCTCGGCCTGTCCCCGCACATAGAGCAATCCGTTGATCGAGGATGATCCGCCCAGAACCTTGCCACGTGGCCAGTCGATGGATCGGCCATTCAGACCGGGATCAGGCTCGGTGCGATAACACCAGTCGACCTTGGGGTTATGCATCGTCTTGAAATAACCGACCGGGACGTGAATCCACGGGTTTCTATCCGCCGGACCGGCCTCTAGCAGGACCACCTTGTTGTTGGGATCGGCGCTCAGCCGATTTGCCAAAACACACCCAGCCGACCCGGCCCCAACGATCACATAATCCGCATCCACAACCATTTTTCCTTCCACATGTAAAAAAACTCTATGCAAAAGTTTCGATCCGTTCTAGTCTTTTTTGGAACATTACGTCTCATTAAATTGCAAAACGGGAGGAAGCAATGGGAATTTTAGATCGCGTAAAGGGTGTCTCACGTCGGGATTTCTTTAGAATCGCAGGAACTTACGGGATGAGCTCGACGCTATTGGCGGCAGGGACATTCGGCGGTGCCATGACCGCCGCCAATCTCGCCAAAGCGGCAGAATCAACCTACAACAAGCGCCACAAGAAGGAAGCCAAGTACACGCTGAAGTTTGGTGCGGCGGGCTTCAACCCGCAAAACCTGCTGATCGAGCGCGCCGGTTGTCTTGAATTTTCCCGCGATCTTGAGGAGCGTACAGACGGCGAGATTCGCATCGAATTCATCGGCAACAATCAGATTTGCGGACAGCTTTCCTGTGTCGAAAAGGCCCAGCAGGGCATTGTCGACATCTACGCGGCGTCCACTCAGAACTCTGCGGGCGGCGCACCCTATCTGAACGTGCTGGATTACGCCTATATGTTCCGCTCCCGCGCGGATCAGTATTACTTCATGTACAGCCCGGAATCGCAGCGTATCCTGCGCGATCCCTACGAAAAGCGTCATGGGTTGAAATTCCTGTTCACCCATGCCGAACTGCGCGGTATCCAGTTGGGTCTGTCATGGGAAGACAAGCCAACAGTCACCAGCATTGACCAGTTGGCGGGCACAAAGAACCGCGTCACGGGCACGCAGCTTGGCCGGATTGCCATGAACGCGCTGAACCTCAACCCGGTCCCTGTTGCTTGGGAAGAAACCCTTGATGGTCTCAAGCAGGGCCTGATTGATGGTGCGGAAACATGGGCATCAGCGGTGGCCTACGCCAACATGTCACCCGTTGTGTCCCAGTCCGTCGATCTGCGGTTTTTCTGCGGTACAGAGCACACGGCGATGAATGCGTCGACATTTGACGGTCTGGGCGGTGAACTGCAGGATGCGGTGATGGAATCCTCCTATCTGTCTCAGGTCCATGTTCAGGCCGCAAATGAGGCCGCACTGGCCAACACCGTTGGCTTTACCAGCCCGCACCAGGGTCCGGAAACGATCTTTGCCAAGAACAACGTGCGCGTGGCGTCCTTGTCGGATGCCGAGATCAAGAAAGCCGAGGAAATGTGTTCGCCCGAGTATCAGCCACAGTTGTGGACACAATGGCGCGAGCGGATCAACGGCTGGGCCGGTGGCATCGACACCTATCAGGACATCTATGATGAAGTCCGCAACAACACACACACGCTGGCCGAAAATGTCGAGCCACGCCGCTGGTGGAAAGGCTAAGAGAGACCTAGCATGAGAAGGCCGGCCCGGTAGCCCGGGCCGGCCTTTTTTGCACAAAAGACCGGAATGATCCGGCGTTGCATCACAGAACGAGGGGAGGACCGGATGTCCATTCTGGCCGATATTGGTAACATTTTCAGTGCCATAGCGTCGCAAGACAGCTTTGAGATCAGGAATGCGCTACGCTCGAATGGCGCTTGGTATGTGGGGGCGGCGGCGACCGTGATTGGTGGCCTTGTGGTCATGTACATCTACCGCGCTGTTCCGTTTATCGAACGCAACCTGGAACGCACCATCATGGTCTGGAGCTATCTGGCCATCGCTGCGATCATCTTCTGGGGTGTTGTGGATCGGTTCATATTCTCCGCGCAGGTGCCCTGGTCGACGACCATACCACCGCTGCTGTTCATGATAATGGCCTGGTATGGTGCTTCCTATAATGTGCGTGTGCGCACCCACCTGAGCTTTACCGAATTCCGCACCCGATTGCCGCGCGCGGGCCAACTGGCCTGTTTGATGCTGGATGCGGCGCTTTGGTTGATCTTTGCCGTGATCCTTGTGGTCACAACCTCGCGGATTGTGGCGCTCTCTGCGTCGAATTTTCAGATCGTGCTGGGCACCGACAACACGATGCAGTGGTGGTTCCTGATTACCACGCCGGCTGCCTTTGTCCTGCTCGCCGGGCGCGTTTTTCAAAACCTCGCTGATGATCTGAGCGCCTGGCGCAATGACGAGCCCTTGATCCGGCAGGCTGTGATCGGAGGAGAAATATAATGACCGATGGTAGCTGGATTACTCTTATTTCACTGGGTGTTACGTTCCTGTTCATGCTGGGCGTACCGGTCTTGTTGGTCATTGGGTATTGGGTCATCGGGTGTTCCTTTGTCCTTGGCCTGACGCTCGACAACATGGGGGCGGAACTGCTCAACGTGTTCAACAAAGGCTTTGCCTTGCTCGCAATGCCGCTCTTTATCCTGACCGGGGATTTAATCAACAAATCCGGGATTGCCCGACGATTGTCGGACTTTGCCTATGCCTGTCTGGGCTGGCTGCGCGGTGGGTTGGCGATGGCCTCTCTTGGCGCTTGCGGTCTCTTTGCCGCGATCTCAGGGTCGAACTCCGCCACAACGGCAACCATTGGTTCGATGCTGCACCCCGAAATGGTCAAGGGCGGCTATGACGAACGTTTTTCAGCGGCCACAGCGGCGGCGGGCGGCACCGTGGGGATCATCATCCCGCCGTCAATCATCTTCATCGTTTACGGGTTCCTGATGAACCTGCCGATCTCTGAACTGTTCGTTGCCGGGATCATCCCCGGTGCGCTGATGGTTTTCGGCATGCAGTTTGCCTGCTGGATCATCTGTCGCCTGAACGGCTGGGGATACCTGATTCCACTGCAACTGAACCGGGTTCTGAAAACCGCCTTTGGCGCCTGGCTGGGTTTCTTTGCCATTGGCCTGGTGCTGTGGGGCATCTACACCGGCAAATTCTCACCAACCGAGGCCGCCGGGGTAACCGTCGGCTTTTGTGTGATCGCCGGTGTCGTGTCGTGGCTCGTGACCAAAGTCCTGAAGATGCGCCAGGACAAGACCTGGGAAGAAAAATCCTATCTTGAGATGTTGGTTGTCGAAGGGTTCACCCCCTTTCAAATTCCATCCATCGTGACCCGTTCCGCGGAAATTACGGGCATTCTGGCCCCGCTGATCGCGATTTCAGTGGTGATGCAACAGATCCTGTCGCTGTTGGGTGCCCAGGAGGTGATCGGAAACTTCGTCACCTCGATGGGGGGCTACTATCCGGTTCTGCTGACCGCGATGGCCATCGTGTTCATCTGCGGCATGGTTCTGGAATCCCTGCCGGTAACGATCATTCTGGCCCCGATCCTGGCACCGATTGCAGCCAGCGTCGGAGTGGACCCGGTCCACTTCTCGGTGATCTTCCTTGTGGGGGCATCCATCGGTTTCATCACCCCGCCCTACGGCCTGAATCTTTATGTCGCATCCGGTGTGACAGGCGTTCCCTACTTCAGATTGTTGCGGTACACTGTCCCCTACTTGGTCGCTCTGATCTCTGTCTGGTTCCTGGTCGCTCTGACCCCAGAAACAGCGTTGTTCTTGCTACCTAACCGCTAAGTGCAGAGTTCATGCCTGAAGACCATACAGATGAAATAAAGGGACAGATCCCGACCAATCTGAGGGTTCTTCGGCTTATTGAAGAAGTTGCGCGGGCGGGCGGACCCTTGGCCCCGTCCGCGCTGAGCACGGCCCTGGATTTACCGAAACCGACCATCCACAGATTGCTGGTGACCGCCGAGGCCGAAGGCTACTTGCAGCGCGACGTCGATGGCCGCTCCTATGGGCCGGGCCAGCGGCTTCGGCAGATGGCGGCAAACACGCTTTCGAGCCAGCGCATTCGAACGGAACGATTGCTGGTCATGCGTGAATTGGCCCGTTCGGTTGGCGAAACCTGCAATCTGGCCGCTCCGGGCCGTCAGGGGATGGTCTATATCGACCGGGTCGAAACCCATTGGCCACTGCGCATTCAACTGCCCGTCGGTACGCAGGTGCCCTTTCACTGCACTGCCAGCGGCAAAATGTACCTGTCGTCTCTGCGCAAGGAAAAACTGGATCGGTTGTTGGGTTCTCTCGACCTCGATCGCATGACCGATTTCACGCTGACCAATATAAAGGCGCTGAAAGACGAACTCGACGCCACCCGCCTGCGCGGGCATTCGACCGACAATCAGGAATTCATGGTCGATATGACAGCCATCGCTGTACCTATCCGCGATGATCGGGACCGTTTGTTGACCACGTTGTCACTCCACGCCCCCAGTCAGCGCAATGACGTTGCCGGACTGGAACGGTTCCTGCCCGAACTGAAACGCGCAGCGAAGAGCCTGGAGGAGCTGGCCGTTGGCTAGGTGGCCCGAATGACCATCCGGCGCATGCATGCCGTAGCCGACCGATCCGCCAGCCGCCTTTGTGGGAAACAACCATGAACGGCAAGCTCCCTTCGCTGAAATGGCTCAACACCTTTCGGTCGGTTGCCCACTGCGGATCACTCAAACGTGCCGCTGAACAAAACCGCCAGTCCATCAGTACCGTGTCACAACAGTTGCAGTGCCTCGAAGCCCATCTGGGCGTTGCGCTTCTGGATCACTCGTGCAGACCGATGGTGGTGACCACACAGGGCGCGGTTTACCTCCGATTTGCCGAACAGGTTCTGGGGTTGGTGGAACAGGCACATAGCGAGGTCACCGCCCATACAACCAGTACGCTTCGGCACCTGCGATTTGCCATGATCGAGGACTTTGAAAGCGACATCGCGCCCGAGATCACCCATATTCTGGCCGGTGCATTGCCGAACTGTCGCCTGACACATTTCACCCGCGTCAGCCGTGAAATACTCGACCTTCTGCAAAACCGACAGGTAGACATCGGGATCGCGACCCAACCACAATCGCCACTGCCTGACGTCTCGGAATATCCACTTTTGCGTGACCCTTTTGTTCTGGCTGTTCCGGCCAATAGTACCGCGACATCAGAGGATTGCATCGAAGACAGATCGGGCCTGCCGTTCCTGCGCTATTCCTCAAGCCAGATCATGGGGTCAATGATCGAGGCCCAATTGTCCCGCCTGCGCATCCCGCTGGAAAGCAGTTTCGAGCTGGACAGCACATCCTCCATCATGGCGCTGATCGCCCGCAACGGCGGTTGGGCCATTACCACACCTTGCAATTTTGCCCGTGCCGCACGGTTTCACGGACAGGTCCGGCTGCTGCCCTTCCCGCGCAAGGGGTTTGCACGGACGATTTCGATGTTTGTGGCAGGCCAGCATCTGAACGACGTGGCGCAACTGATCTCCGCGACATTGCGCAGCCGGATTTCCGCGCGCACGATTGTGCCAACGGTAGATCAATATCCCTGGCTCACGGACGGCTTTCATCTGACTTCAGAATGACGGCCCGGACAGGATATTGAACTGATCGCGGATTGTCCGATCCTGTTCGGGGGTCAGATAGTTGGGCCGATGCCTTGCCAGTATGTCGCGGGCCTCCTTGTTGGCGCGCCCCCAGGCATCGCCGGCACCTTGTTCTTCCCAGGTGCCGGGCTGGACCCTGTCGGCGAGCGCGGGATAGTGATAGTCCCGCTCCATCGCCTGATAGGTGACTTCGGCCCCCAGAAAATGCCCCTCCCCCAGGATCGCGTCACAAATGCCGTCATAGCCGAGGTTCTGATCCGTCACTTCGATCCCGCGCAATGCGCGATAGGTCATTGCGTGCATTTCGTCATCCAGAACAAAGGCCTCGAAACTCGCCCCCAGAAGCGCCGCAGTCATGCCAGAGCTTTCGTAAATCAGGTTGCCGCCGGCCAATGCAGCGGCGAGGCTGGTCATGCCCTTTTCGACACCATATTGGGCGTCGATTGCCTTGGCGTCGGTCATCGAACAGGCGACCCCCGACGGCAACCCAAGCCAGTTGGACAGCTGCGCCGATGCGGCATTCAGCAATGTGGTTTCGCCCCCGCCTCCGGCAAAGGCGCCAGTGCGCAAATCAATCACCAGCGGCCAGTTGGAAAACACCATCGGAAAGCCCGGCGAGATGACATTGACCATCACAAGACTGGCCAGGGTTTCGGCCAGCGACTGCGCCAGGAATCCCGCCAGCGGCGCAGGAGCTGTCGCCCCGGCCTGAGCGGCGGTAATGCAGGACATGGGGATGTTGTGTTCGATACATTTGTAGACAACATCAACCGCATCCGCCCCAAAGCGCATCGGAGAAATGACAGGGCTGATGTGGGCTTTGACAAAGGGACGTTTGGCAAATTCCCCCGGCCCGCCCGCGGCAATATCAAACATCCCGACCATCGGGTCGACATGTTCCGCATGGGTGAAAGCTGTCGCCACCGGCTTTGACGTGTTCCGCAACAGCGCATAGGCCGTGTTCACATCCAGATCAAAGCTGTCGGGCACATCTGTTGCGATGCAGCAGCGGGTAAACCAGGCGACGTTATCAAGCGTGTCCTGAAGCCGGGTAAAATCGTGCAGATCCCTCAGCGTTGACGGCCGGTACAGACCCGTTTCAAGGTCCAGCGTATTCACGGCGGCGCCGCCAGTTCCGAAATACACCTTGTCGCCACCCACTTCGATGTCCCGGTTCCGGTCGCGGCCATGCAGTACAAATGTCTTGGCCGCCGATGCAATCGCGGCCCGCACCAGTGACGGCGGCAACCCGATGCGGTCCTTGCCCACCCGCCTGGCCCCGGCCCCAATCAGATCATCCACCAGACGATCCGGCACTTCGCCCATGCCCAACTCATCCAGAAGCCGCAGGGCAGTTTCAAAAATCTTTTTCAGTTCGGAATCGATCAACGGTTTGTACTGCCCGCCCCGTCGCCCCGGCGGCGCGGGGTTCACGGGCAATGGCGCGGCCCGGGCAACCAATTTGGCCTTGCGGCCTGAGCGGCGGCGTTTGTGAGGATCAGTTGACATGAAGCGCCTTTGATGGAGGGCATTTTGCCCAAATGGAGAGCGGGTTGTTGCATGTTGCAATCAGAAATCACTATATCCACTTTTTCAGGATTTTTGATTTCAATTATTGGGAAAAGCCAGTCATGCGTTGACCATTCCCCTAATTTGCCTCCCAGTTTCCGCCACCACAATCCCGGTCGGGCCAATCTTTTTTAAACAACAGGGGCACAGCATGAAGTCACACGCGCGGGTCATTGTCATCGGGGGCGGCATCGCCGGCTGTTCCACGCTTTATCATCTGACCCGTGAAGGGTGGCGCGATGTGGTGTTGCTGGAACGCAATGAACTGACGTCCGGCACGACTTGGCATTCAGCCGCACAGGTCACGAATTTCGGAATGAACCAGACAATGGTGGGGCTGAAAACCCATTCCATCGACCTTTACAAGGAATTGCGCGACGATCCTGACTATCCGGTTGCCTATAACCACGGTGACGGCGGAATTCGGCTGGCCAATACCCAGGCCCAGATGGACGGGTATCGGCATTTCGCCTCGATGGCGCGGGGCATGGGGGTCGAATTCGAGGTGATTGACGCCAAAGAATGCGCCCGCCGCCACCCGCTCATTTCAACAGACAACCTTGTTGGCGGGCTTTGGGATGGCAACGACGGCGATATTGATCCTGCGTCCCTGTGTCAGGCGCTGGCGCGACGCGCCCGCAAGGCCGGGGCGGAGGTCTATCGCAACACCGCTGTGACCGGGTTGACGCAACACAAGGATGACAGTTGGACGGTGCATACCGAACACGGCGACATGACCTGCGAAATTGTGGTGAATGCCTGCGGGTACCGGGTGAACGAGGTGGGTGCCATGATGGGGGTGCATCACCCGGTCGTGTCGATGGAGCACCAGTATTTTGTCACCGAAAACATCACCGCCATCCGCGAGGCCGGGCACCGGATGCCGCTGCTGCGCTG
>CAXBKL010000105.1:0-12838 GCA_963976125.1 uncultured Sulfitobacter sp.
GCCAACACCAGCTTGCGCCCGGTATCCTGATAGAGCATCGCCGCGCGTCCCCGTGCCCAGGGCCGTGGCGTTTCAATGCAGTGGTCGCACAGCGGATCGTCCCCGCCGTCCGTGCCCGGCAGGGGCACGCCGCAGGCATCGCAGATCGTTCCACCGATAAAGGCCGTATCGCGCCAACACCTGCCACACAGACCAAAATCGCCGTCCACCACCTCGCCGCAGCCCAGACAGCGGGCGGGATAAATCGCGTCCAACCCGGTTTGAAGTCCGCGCAACAAAGCAGTACCACCTCCCCATGACCCAGCAGACCCACATGACCGACCCCGGTGCCCTTGCCCGAAACCGCAACCGCGCAACGCCGGAGGGATTGTTCCTGCATCACGCGGCTGCGGACGAGATCGAGGATCGCCTGCAAATGGTTAACAAAGCCTTTCCCAATCAGGCCGTCGTGACAGGTTTTCCCGATCTGTGGTCAAAACGGCTTGCCGATGCGCAGATGGTCGCGGATTCGGACCTTCTTGACCTGCCTTGCGCGCCCTATGATCTGATCGTGCACGCCATGTCGTTGCATTGGGCAAACGATCCGGTGGGGCAGATCATCCAATGCCGTCGCGCGCTCAGGGCGGATGGCCTGTTCCTGAGCATGTCGTTTGGCGGCCAAACCCTGCATGAACTGCGTGCCTGTCTGGGGCAGGCCGAAGCCGAAGTGTCCGGGGGATTGTCGCCACGCGTTGCCCCCATGGCCGAACTGCGCGACATCGGGGCGTTGTTGCAACGTGCCGGCCTTGCCTTGCCCGTCGCGGATGCGCTGCCGTTCAGCGTGGTCTATGATGACATGTGGCACCTGATGGGTGACCTGCGCGCAATGGGCGAAACAAACGCATTGTACCAGCGCCTGAAGCGGATGACCGGACGGCGGGTGCTGGAACGGGCGGCACAGCTCTACCGCGAGGCATTTTCCACCCCCAACGGCAAGATCACCGCAACATTCGATCTGACCTTTCTGACCGGCTGGGCCCCCGATGACAGTCAGCCCAAACCGCTGCGGCCTGGATCAGCCCAGCAACGGCTTGCCGATGCTCTGGGCACAGGTGAGACAAAACTTCCCAATTGACCAAGTCCGCAATGCCGCTATTTCAGGCGGAATGAGTTGTCCCTGACCCGCCCGTAAGTCACCCGAAGGATTCCAAGATGCACGCCGCGCGCCCTGCCCATGCAAATGACGACCACCCTGCCCTTCCAAAAGAGCGCGTTGGCGTCTTGCTGGCCAATCTGGGCACGCCTGATAATTATGACTACTGGTCGATGCGCCGCTACCTGAACGAGTTTTTGTCAGACCGGCGCGTCATCGACTATGCGCCGTGGAAATGGCAACCGCTGTTGCAGTTGGTGATTCTGAGCAAGCGGCCTTTCACCTCCGGTGCGGCCTATAAATCCATCTGGAACGAAGAAGCGGGCGAAAGCCCCCTGATGACCATCACCAAGGCGCAAACAGCGAAGATGACCGCCGAAATGAGAAAACGCTATGGCGATGATGTCTTGGTCGATTTCTGCATGCGCTATGGCAATCCGTCCACCAAGTCCAAGGTTGCAGCGATGACCGCTGCGGGCTGTACCAAAATCCTGTTTTTCCCGCTCTATCCACAATATGCCGGGGCAACGTCAGCAACCGCCTGTGACGCATTCTTTGCCGCTTTGGGCCGCGAAAAATGGCAGCCTGTTGCGCGCGTGGTCGAACCCTACTTTGACCGGCCCGACTATATCGAGGCCCTCGCGCAATCCATCGAACGGGCCTATGCAGCGGCTGAACGACGTCCCGACATCCTGATCTGTTCTTACCACGGCGTGCCAATCCGCTATCTGATGGAGGGCGACCCGTACCATTGCCAATGTCAAAAAACCACGCGCCTGCTCAAAGAGCGGTTGGGTTGGAAGGACACCGAGATCATAACGACCTTTCAGTCAAAGTTCGGCCCCGAAGAATGGCTGCAACCCTACACCGTCGAAGAGGTCGCCCGGCAGGCAGAGGCGGGCAACAAGAACATCGCGGTCTGCGCCCCGGCCTTCTCCGCCGATTGCATCGAAACGCTCGAAGAGATCAACGAAGAGATCAAGGAAAGCTTTGAAGAGGCCGGCGGCGAGGGGTTTCTCTATATCCCGTGCCTGAACGATGACGATCCCCATATCGCGGCGCTGGCAAATGCGGTGAGCGAAAACCTACTCGGCTGGCTCGACTGACCCCAACTGTTCTGCGGCCGGGGGCAGCGGTTTCAGCCGGGCCTCACCCAGGCGCGGGTGAAGTTTGCCCGCGATGGCCCATGCCCCAAAGCACGCGGCCCCTGCCGCCGCAAATATCCCCGATATGGGCGCGACCAACAGCACGACCCATGCGATGCCGGGCGTCAGAATACCCGACACATCGCGGTAGGACGAATAGATTGCCGACATTTCCGTCCGCTCCGACGGTTTGACCGCCATCAGGAACGGCAGGCCCGCGCAAATATCCAGCAAGATCAGGAACATGCTGCTCCCAAAGAGCAGGGCAACGGTCAGCCAGGGCACGTAGGTGCCAAAACTCGCCGCAACCAAGAGGATCGCGCAGGCCAGAAACCCGGTTCGGACCGCATGGCGGATCGAATGCGCCTGCATCCAGCGCAACATGAACGGCGACAGGAAAAGCGCGGCATTGGTCACGGAAAGTAGCGCACCGCCCAATTGATCGCCAAGGCCGTTCTGCACTGCGAAAATCGGAAGATAGACCACATAGGCCCACCAGCCGCACGACCGGATCACGGCAAACAACCACCCCGCCAGCAGTCGTGGCTGTTGCACAAATCGGCCCAGAAACGCCAGCGGATTGGGCGGCGGTTTGCGCGCCTTCGTGATGAGTTTGCCATTTCCCATCCGCATGTAGACAAACATGCTCAGCATCCCGAACGCCGAAGCCGCCGAAATGATGAACGGCGCAGGCGGCCACCAGCCCCAAAGCAGCACCCCTGCAAACGGCCCGATGGTCCAGCCCAGAGCGGAGTAAAACATGCGCAGCGTCTCGCATTTACCCAACTCGACGCGGGCGATGTAATCCAGAACATAGGCATTGAAACAGACAAAGGTCGTCACCGTCGCCAGGGAATTCAGCACCAGCGCCAGGACGATCATCTCGGGGGTTCCGACAAGGGCGACCAAAGACCCGACAATGAACCCCGTCGCGCCGATCCCATACATCCATCTGCGTGGCACAAACCGCTGCAGGAAGGGGACAAGTAACCCGGTAAAGAGCGAGAAAATCCCGATCACGAAATACACCGAACTGATGAGGGCCGCGTCGCCGAGCGCGTTGTACATGGCAACCGGAAATACCGAGATCAGGATACCACGGGTGATCGCCTCAAACCCCGCAAGGGTCGCAAAGCCACGGATGGAAGGCGCAGGGGCATGGCGCAGCCATTCGGGTATTCGGCGTTCAAACATAAGACAGAATCCGGTGTTGACCTTTGCAGTCTCGTCTCATTGCAAACGCCTTCTGTCCGGGCTGCGACACGAAAGCTGAAAAGCGACCTGAGATGCTTTGGGGCCTTGGTCCCATTGCCTCAACCGCCACTTTCCCGGCTATTTTACCCGGTGCCCGGCGCTACCCAATCTGATCAGGTGCCGTCCACATCAGACCGATCAGCAGCAGGGCGGCGGATGCCGTGCAGGCAACCGTGCGCACCGTGTTCCAGAACGTCCAGCGCGGCAAATAGGTTTGTGCCCAATAGGTCCGGGTCGCGGGATCGGATGGGTCCATCCCGGCAAGCACCTCGTTCATCGGAACGTTGAAAAGAACCGTCACCCCGAAACACCCGACAAGATACGTCAGACCGGCAAGCACCATCACAACGGCGGTTGGTCCATCGAGGTTGGACACGGCATACCCCGCCACGATCAGCGACACCGGCACCAGCCCCAGGAACAGCGCCATGAATACCCACCGAAACACCTCGCGGTTGATGACCTGCATCGCTTCGATGCCCCCGGAACCGCTGGTATGGGCAAACGACCGCATGATGAAGTCCGAAAAGGCCAGGAACACACCGCCGATCAGCGCATAGGCGAGCAGGGCCAGCTGGGTCAGAACAAGAAACCACATCGACATTGGTTTTACCTTTCATGTCAGGGTGAGGACGGTCAGTGCATGATGGCATAGACAACGGTTGTCTCGCAGTGGCTGTCGGCCCAGATGTCGACAACCGAAAGCCTGCTTTCCCATCGGGGAATGATCTGGCGGGCGCATGCGTTGCGGATGCTTTCGATGGCATAGCGATAGGCCAGGTTCCCGTTCTGGTATGCAACGGCCTCCAGCGCTTCCGCCACCCGGTTGGCGAACGTCGGCATCAGACCATAAACGGTGTCGCGGACATCAAATGCATAGTCGCGCGCCGCCTTGACGTCATGCCGGCTTCCCAGAACGCTCACATGACCGGACAGGAAATATTCAAAATCATAGGCGAGGAAGGTATCGAAACTGCGAAAATAGGCGTCCACGTTGGCTGTTGCGCCAAAATTCATGAACGGCACTTCCCCCGGTGTGATGGTATCGACCGCCATGAGGAATTTCTGCTTGGGGAGATAGATCATCACGTCCGTATCCTCGGCGTGATACCGGGTTTCTTGGAGTTTGATGGCGGTGCTACCTACCGACAGATCCAAAGCCCCGTCAAAGGTCTGCGTCGGTACTAGCACACCGTCCAACGGGTTTTGCTGAAGGGTCTGCGCAACTCCGCTTGCCGCCACAACCGTCAGCCCGGCAACGTCCGAAAGCATTTGACCGCCGCCATTATGGTCGTTGTGCCCGTGGGACATAATCAGATGGGTGATGGGCACACCGGGGGCCGACCTTTCGATCAGTTCTCGCAGACCGGTCCCAAAACTTGGCGGTGCATCCAGAACAACAACACCGGCGTCCGTCACCATGAACGCAGATTGATAAACAAGATCGGTCACGAAAAAGAGCCCCGGTGCGATCTCGCTCAGATGCAGACCCACATCCGTGTTGATCGTGACTGCCCGGTCGCGGGTTTCCTGTAACTCAGGCGCAAATTGCCTGAAGCTGTCGGGATGATCGGCTTGCAATGAAATGCTGTTGGCCGTGTTGTGGCCGGGTTCGGCGGTCGAGGATCCTGTCAGGCCCAGAACAATAAAGGCAGCAAGGGCGATGGAAAAAGTGAGATTGCGGCGCATGATGGATTTCCTTTGCATTGAATGAACCATCCCCTGCATATGAAACCCCGACCTGCGGGTATTGTCTTTGCCTGCCAGCGAATTGACCGATCCGGTCAATGGCGATGTCCCCGCCATTTCGACGGGTTTGCACCCGAGGGTTGCCAGCGCGCGTATCGTCGGTTTGCCTTCCGCGAACATGGATTGCTATCAGGGCCAGAGAGCAGTTCATCCCGCTCGATCAGATGTTACGCAGGCAGCATGAACCCATCAAAAAACGCCCCTACGTCGGCATGCGCCGCCAGCGGCAGGACATGCGCCACAAATTGATCCGGCCGAACGATCACAAGTGCCCCCTGTGCCCGATCAATGCCGCGCCGGTCAAAGATGTCCGGGCCGATCCTCTGATCAGGGCAAAAGGCTTTTTCATAGTCGATCAGCCCGAATGCGCCTTTGCGTGGCAAGAGGAGGCCCGGCAGCCCCTCAAGTTTCATGGCCCGGTGCGGCTCCTGAAAGACGGCGCGCAGATCAATCACGCTGTCGATGTCCGCACCTCTGGGGGTAAACCGGGCAAGCGGCCCATTCGCCAGAAAATCGCAGATATTTGCGATGTCCCCGTCCGCTTGACCCCGGTCATCCGCCGCCGCAAAGGCAACCAGACGCCAGCGCCCGTCAGCCTTGAACGCATGGCCAAGCTGCATTGGCCGTGCATCGCCCAGCCGGATGACGGGTGCGGAATGGAACCGCATTCCGATCCTGTACCCCGTGGCCAGCGCCTGATGCGCGCCGGAACCGGTCAAGAGGGACCGATCATAGCGGGTTTCGACACCGGCGGTGTAGCGTCCGTGTTTCTTGAAATACTGCTGAAATTGTGCGGCTTCATTGGCGTCTTTCGGCTTGGCACTGAACAATCTCGCCATATCCTTGTCAAAGTCGATCAGTTCCTTGGCCTTGGCGCGGCGTTCCTCGGAATAGGTGTTCAGCAGGTCAGGCGATGCCTGCCCCCGTAATACCGCGGCCAACTTCCAGCCGAGGTTAAAGGTGTCTGCCATCGACACATTCATCCCCTGCCCTGCCTTTGGGCTATGGGTGTGGCAGGCGTCCCCGGCGATAAAGATGCGCGGCATCTGAGTGCCGCGCTTGTCATCGGCCACATCGTCAAAGGCATCACAAACGCGCTGGCCGATCTCATAGGCGGACCACCACGCCACTTCCTTGACATCCAGCGTATAGGGATCAAGGATCTTGCGGGCCTTCTTGACAAGCATATCCGATGTCACGTTGCGATCAGCCGCGCGTTCGTCCCCGTGCAGCTCGGCCAGCTCGATATAAAGCCGCACCATATACCCGCCTTCGCGGGGGATGATCAGGATGCTGCCGTGGTTTTCGGATTGGATTGCAGTCTTGAGCCGGATGTCGGGAAAGTCCGTTTTCGCCAGAACATCCATCACGCCCCAAAGCTGCCGGGCGGCCTCACCCTTGAGCGCGTGCCCCATCGACCGGCGTACCACGCTGCGGGCACCATCGCAGCCAACCGCATATCTGGCGCGAACGGTTTTGTTCGTGCCTTCAATGTCGAGGCGTCTGAATGTCGCCGTCACAGGGTGGTCAGGATCATCCGTTGTGCTCAGTTCGATCAGTTCACGGTTGTAGTCTGGTGCCAGCCGACCCGGTGCATTTCGCATTTTTTCCAGAAAAAAGTCATGCACACGTGCCTGGTTCAGGATGACATGGGGCATTTCGGACAGATCGTCTGCGACGTCCTGGATGCGGTCCGCTCGGGCCAGACCGGTACCGTCTATGCCCGGTCGCCAGAACGCGACTTCGTTGACCCAATAGCTTTCCTTGAGGACTTTTTCCGCGAAACCGAAAGCCTCGAACATCTCAACCGAGCGGCAGGCGATGCCGTCTGCCTGCCCGACCTGCAAAGGCCCCGGTTTGCTTTCGGTGATCATCGTCGAGATTTCGGGGAAGGCCGCCAGTTGCGCCGCGAGCGTCAGCCCCGCCGGGCCGCACCCGACGATCAGAACATCCACCCTGTCGGGTGCAACGGTGGCATGGTCATACGCCGGCTCAATTGCAGGATCTCCAGGTCGAAATCCGTTCAAGTGATATTGCATTTGGGATCATTTTGATTAGTATGTATACATACTATATACTTGGCGACACGCGCCACCGTCAAGATGCCATCATGCCTGTCACTGAGGGAACCACCGCATGGATACGCAATCCGCCCTGTCTGTAATGCCCGGACATCTCATCAGGAGACTTAACCAGCGCTCAACAGCACGGTTCCAGCATCAGTTAAGGGCCGCAGGCCATGACATCACGCCGGTGCAGTTCGCAGCCCTGACAACCCTCGTCGAAAATCCCGGCCTTGATCAGGCAACATTGGCGGGGCTGATCGCATATGATCGGGCTACAATAGGCGGGGTGGTCAAGCGGCTGGAGCAAAGGGGCCTGATCCAACGCCAAACCAACACGGATGACCGCCGCGCCTTCAGACTCTTTGTTGCGCCCAAAGGACGTGCAGTGCTGAAAAGCATCACACCTTTGGTCGCCGCGTTACAAACGGACATCCTCTCAAATCTGTCTGACAGCGAAAGGCGTATCTTCATGAGCCTGGTGCACAAGGCCCTGAACATCGACCCTTCGAATGACCAGCCCCCTCCAACGCGCAAAAAGGCGACCACATAGCCGGGTGTGTGCGAGATGTTCTCGATTTTCGCGCGGCTTTTTCCCCGGCGGCCTTTGATGCAAGGCATCTTTGCCACAGCAAACCCCACGTTGTCAGCAAACTGTCGCCCCTGTCATTGAATTGTCACCATGCCCTTGCTATTTTCGATATATCCCCAGCGCCGGGGGTCTGGCGGCGTGACATAAGGAGGACAATGTCCTGTCAATCCAAGCAAGCGCAGTTGATGCTGCGAACCGGAACGCCGCGGTGATGGCCGCGACTTCCCTAACAGCCCAAAGCGATTCGCTTTTGGCCGCTATCCTCAAATCCCTTGAAGAAGACAAAGCCGAAGACATCGTGCAGATTGATCTGCGCGGCAAAACCGAGATCGGCGATTACATGGTGATCTGTTCGGGCCGTTCGACCCGTCAAGTGTCCGCGATTTCGGAAAAGCTGGCGCAGAAGGTCAAGGACGACTTTGGCCGCACGCCAAAGATCGAGGGCAAGGACATCGGCGATTGGGTGCTGATCGACACGGGCGACGTGATCGTCCATGTGTTCCGCCCCGAGGTGCGCGAGTTCTATCAGCTTGAAAAGATGTGGATGGACGGCGGCGAAATCGCGGCCCCCTCCAACTGATCTGAGCAGACAACGGTGCGTGTACATATCTGCGCCGTCGGACGGCTTCGTGCCGGGCCTGAAAGAGACCTGATTGATGATTATCTGACCCGGTTTGACCGGACCGGGCGTGGTCTGGGCCTTGGTCCTGCACAAGTCATTGAAGTTGAAGATAAAAAAGGCGGGCGAGGCTGCGCTGCTGGAACGCGCGGTGCCCAGGGGCGCGGTTGTCTGCGTGTTGGACGAACGCGGCAAGGTCGAAAAATCGCCCGCCTTTGCACAGCGTCTTGCCCGATGGCGCGATACCGGGTGCAGTGATCTGGTGTTTGTGATCGGCGGGGCGGATGGCATTGATCCAACCCTGCGCGCCCAGGCCGATCACGCATTGTCATTTGGTCAGATGGTCTGGCCACATATGCTGGTGCGGGTCATGGTATCGGAACAATTGTATCGTGCGGCGTCTATCCTGTCGGGAGGGCCGTACCACCGGACCTAACGGATTTTCACGCGGGTGATCGTGGGATACCACCCGCCCACGGTGTCGCGGGTCTGCACGCCCACTTCGGTCAGGTGATCGGGGATCTTCACGTTCGACAGTGACCGCGTGAACGGCTGTTCGAGTTCATGGGGATGGACCAGGTTGCGCAACCCCAGCTCCTTGCCGTTCGGATCGACGATCCGCCACCCGTCAGCGTAGTTGGCCCATCCGGTGTCCTCGTGAGAGATGGTCACATCGAATGTCCACGAATCGCCGCGTTTGACAACCTTCACATTTTCCACGACCGGCGGGTCGGCAAACGCAGGCATGCCCATAACTATTATCGCTGCTGTCAAAATTCGCTTGCGCATGAGACTCACCTTCAGGAAGTTCTCAGCATATAGTTGATTTTGCTATTTTTCCAAGAGTATCGCCCGCGAATGGGATGCGAACTCGCGCCGCCAGATCATGATAACTGTAACAGCAGCTGCAAAAAGCAGCAGGATCGCCCCTCCAAGCCACGCCACGCTGGCAAGAGCAAAATAGACCGACCTGAGCCCGCGATTGAAACTGCGTGCGGCAGTGATGTTCAGCTCGGCCGCCTTGTGCGCCATTTTTGCAGCGTCTGCATGGGCCGGATCATTCGGCACGGCCGCCATAATCACCGAGCAATAGCCAAAAAGCCGGTTCGACCAGGCAAATTTTAGGAACGCATTGGTGAGAAAGAAGATCACAACCAACAGCTTGATTTCCCATACAATCAAGGGATGTATGGTCATTGTCAGGTCTTCCGCAACGCCTGCGAGGCTGTCGGCGTTGCCGATCAGCGCCAGCCCCCCGCCAATGGCAATCACGCAAGTCGAAGCAAAAAACGAGGTGCCCTGACGCAGTGTCGCAACGGTTTGTGCATCAAAGATGCGGGGGTTGCGGGTGATCATCTGTTGCATCCACCCACGGCGATAGTCCGCCATGATCCGCGAGACCGAGGGCCGTCGATCCCCGGAATGCTCGACCCACCAGCCAATAATCATCCAAACGGCAAAGAATATCCCCACCGCAGCAAAATCCAGCGCGGAAAACAGCGCGATCCGATCCATCCAATTCATGAGATGTTCATACGGCAACGAAATAATCTTGCCAGTAGTTAAAATTGGTAATATTAATTTACCAAATTGGGAGGCTCGCTATGGAAATGCCAGTACCTAACGCCGCTGTTCTGGCGCGCAAGGCCAGGGTTGTGGCCCGTTTGCAGGGCGTTTTGCCCGCAGATGCGGTGATTCACGACGAACGCGAGACGCGCGCCTATGAGTGTGATGCACTCACGGCTTACAAGTGTCCGCCGATGGTGGCGGTGTTGCCCTCGTCCACGCGGGAAGTGTCCGATGTGTTGCGTATCTGTCATCAAGAAGGTGTGCCGGTGGTGCCACGCGGGTCAGGCACGTCATTGGCAGGCGGGGCCTTGCCCACCGCGGATTGTGTTATCCTTGGCGTGGCCAAGATGAATGACGTGATCGAAACAGACTATGAAAACCGCCTCATCCGGGTACAGACAGGACGCACCAACCTCAGCGTCACGGGGGCCGTCGAGGAAAACGGCTTTTTCTACGCGCCGGACCCGTCTTCGCAATTGGCCTGTGCCATCGCAGGTAACATCGCGATGAATTCTGGCGGCGCACATTGCCTGAAATACGGCGTGACGACCAACAACCTCATGGGTGTCACCATGGTGATGATGGACGGTGAAGTGGTCGAGATCGGTGGCGGGCATATGGATGCCGGGGGTCTGGATTTGCTGGGATTGATCTGTGGGTCGGAGGGGCAATTGGGGGTTGTGACGGAAGCAACCTTGCGCATTCTTCCCAAGCCCGAAGGGGCGCGACCTGTGCTGATGGGATTTGACGACAACGAAGTAGCCGGGGCCTGCGTGTCCGACATCATCAAGGCCGGTGTCTTGCCCGTGGCGATCGAATTCATGGATCGCCCCTGTATCGAGGCGACGGAAGCCTTTGCAAAGGCCGGATATCCGATGTGCGAGGCGTTGTTGATTGTCGAGGTTGAGGGATCGGATGCCGAAATTGACCATCAGTTGAGCCTGATAATGGAGATCGCCCGGCGGCATGACCCGGTTGAACTGCGTGAAAGCACCTCCGCCGAAGAGAGCGCGAAAATATGGCTGGGGCGCAAGTCGGCCTTTGGTGCGATGGGGCAGATCAACGATTACATGTGTCTGGACGGGACCATTCCGGTGTCGTCCCTGCCGATGGTGCTGCGCCGAATTGGCGAGATGTCGGAACAATATGGCCTGAAGGTGGGCAACGTGTTCCATGCGGGCGACGGCAACATGCACCCCCTGATCCTGTTTGATGCCAACAAACCCGGTGATCTTGAGCTGTGCGAAGAATTTGGGGCAGATATCCTCAAGCTCTGTGTCGAGGCGGGCGGGTGTCTGACCGGGGAACATGGTGTTGGGATTGAAAAACGCGATCTGATGCATGTGCAATATGACCCCGACGATCTGGAAGCGCAGATGGCGGTCAAGGACGTGTTTGATCCGGCTTGGCTGCTGAACCCAGCCAAGGTGTTTCCGTTGGATGCCTCGGACGCGCGCCGTGGTGTTGTGATGGCGGCAGAGTAGTTCACGACCACAACCCAGCGGGGATCAGCCCCCGGACCCCCAAAGCATTTAGGGCCAAAAGAAATGAAGATGGAAAGTGAAGCGGCGGTTGCCGAATTTGTGTCCGGGGCCAGTGGGCCGTTGCAGGTGCAAGGTGGTGGCACACGCGGTGTGTCCGGCAGCGGTGAGGTTCTGTCGGTGGCGGGGCTGTCGGGGATTACATTGTATGAACCCGGTGCCTTGACGATGGTGGCACAGGCCGGAACACCCGTCGCCGAGGTTGAGGCGGCGCTGAGCAAGGAAAACCAGCGGCTGGCCTTTGAGCCGATGGATCATCGCGGGTTGATCGGGGGCAAAGGTGTGCCGACCATCGGTGGCGTGTTTGCTGCAAACGTCAGCGGGCCAAGGCGGCTTGCCGTCGGTGCGGCGCGGGATTTCCTTTTGGGTGTGCGATTTGTCGATGGACGCGGTGCGGTAGTCAAAAACGGTGGCCGGGTGATGAAGAACGTCACAGGGTATGATCTTGTCAAGCTGATGGCGGGATCGTTCGGAACCCTGGGTGTGCTCACCGAAGTGTCGTTCAAGGTGCTGCCCAAGCCAGAAACACAAGGAACCCTTGTCGTGCAGGGGTTGTCAGATCATGCCGCAGTGGCGGCGATGTGTCAGGCCATGGGCAGCCCGTTCGAGGTCACAGGTGCGGCCCATGATCCTGCAACAGCACTGACGGCACTGCGCGTCGAAGGGTTTGAGCAGTCGGTCTCTTATCGGATAGGACAGTTGGAGAAGCTGCTGGCCGGGGCCGGGATGCAGGTGATGGAGGCCGATGCCTCGGGCGCGTTTTGGGGCCAACAGCGGGACTTGACCGCATTCGAAGGTGCCGGGGGCGATGTCTGGCGCGTGTCGTGCAAGCCGACGGACGCGCCACAACTGGTGGCCAAAGCTGGCGCACAGGCGGTGCTTTATGACTGGGCGGGCGGTCTGATCTGGTTGTGTATGGCACCGGGGACCGACGCCCGCGCGCGGCTGGGACACTTTGACGGACATGCGACGATTATCCGGGCCGATGACGCCACCAAAGCGCGGTTTGGCATGTTTCAGCCGGAAAGCGCCGGGATTGCGCGGCTGACGGCCGGGCTACGCGCACAGTTTGATCCCAGGGGTCTGTTCAATGCGGATCTGATGACGGCGGTGGCGCGATGATCTGGATTCTCTTCGTGATGTTGTTTGTCGCGGAACCGCTGACCTATCTAGA
>CAXBKL010000106.1:0-12834 GCA_963976125.1 uncultured Sulfitobacter sp.
GCCCTTGCGGGCGGCAATCATCAGGTCATCGTGGCCATGAAACAGAAAGGCCAGCGCAAAGGCGCCGTCTAGCCGCGCGAGGGTCAGTTTGGCGGCGGCGATCGGATCAGCACCCTGTTCCATATGATGCTGGGTCAGCAGAGCGATGGTTTCGGTGTCGGTTTCGGTGATGAATTCCATGCCATGCCCGGCCAGTTCCGCGCGCAGATCACGGAAGTTTTCGATGATGCCGTTGTGCACCACCGCAACAGGGCCTGCACGATGGGGATGGGCGTTGTTGATGGTCGGCGCGCCATGGGTGGCCCAGCGTGTATGGCCGATGCCAGCCTTGCCGGTCAGTGGTTCATGGACCAGCAAATCGCTGAGGTTGACCAGCTTGCCGACGGCCCGACGGCGGGCCAGGGTGCCGTCATTCACCGTGGCGATACCAGCGCTGTCATAGCCGCGATATTCAAGCCGCTTGAGCGCCTCTACAAGCAGCGGTGCCGCTTCGTGGTCGCCAAGTACCCCTACAATTCCGCACATTTCTAGCTGCCTCGCTGTAATCTGGCTTTTTTGGCCTTTAACAATTCGAACAATTTCCGCGCCATACCGGGTTTTTCGACCTGTGGTGCCCGCGCCAGGGCCAAGGCATCCGGATCGACGTCGGAGGTGATCACCGAACCGCTGCCGGTCATGGCACCGTCGCCGATGGACACAGGCGCCACCAACATGGTGTTGGACCCGATAAACGCCCCTGCGCCGATCTGGGTGTGATGCTTCATCACGCCGTCGTAGTTGCAGGTAATCGTACCCGCGCCGATGTTCGCGCCGGCCCCGACAGTGGCATCCCCCACATAGCTCAGATGATTGATCTTGGCCCCTTCGGCGATCTGGGCATTCTTGAGTTCGACAAAATTGCCGACCCGGACATGTTCGGCCAGTTCGGCACCGGGGCGCAGGCGGGCATAGGGCCCGACAACGGCGCCGCGCGATACATGGCAACCTTCGAGATGGGAAAAGGCGCGGATGGTTGCACCGGATTCGACCGTGACCCCCGCCCCGAACACCACGTTCGGCTCGACCACCGTGTCGCGCCCGATTGTGGTGTCACGGGCGAAATAGACGGTTTCGGGCGCTGCAAGCGTCACCCCGTTCTCCAGCATCTGCGCGCGGATACGCACCTGCAGGGCGGCATCCGCCGCGGCCAGGTCAGCACGGGAGTTCACGCCAAGGGTTTCGCCCTCGTCGCAGGTGACCGCCGTGGCGCTCATTCCGCCTGCACGGGCAAGGCCAACGATGTCGGTCAGGTAATATTCTTCGGACGCGTTGGTGTTATCCACAGCCGAAACCAAGTCGAACAGAAGCTCGGATTGGCATGCTACAACGCCGCTATTACAGAGAGTTATGGCGCGTTCTTGATCTGATGCATCTTTGTATTCCACGATTTTTTCCAACACGTCGCCCTGAGTGACCAAGCGCCCGTAGCGGCCCGGATCGGCAGCCTCGAACCCCAGGACAACGACGTCATGCCTTGCCAGAGCGGCCAGCATGTTTTCAAGGGTTTCGGGTTGGATGAAGGGTGTGTCACCATAAAGAACAAGGGCGACGCCCTCAAAGCCTGTCAGGGCTGACTGCGCCTGCCGGACCGCATGGGCTGTGCCCAATTGTTCGGTCTGCTCGACCACATCCACTTCGCCGTCATAGGACAAAGCCGCCGCGCGCACCTGATCTGCGCCGTGCCCGGCGACAATGACCGTGCGCTCTGGTTCCAGAAGTGCGCCGGACGCCATGGCGTGAAACAGCATCGCTTCGCCTGCGATGGGGTGCAATACCTTGGGGATGTCCGAATTCATCCGGGTGCCCTTGCCTGCGGCCAGGACGATCAGTGCTGTTTTCATCATGCTCACTTTGTACTCTTGCTTGCTTTCTCTTTACGCCCTTCGCACAAAGGCGCAAGGGAGCACGCCATCAAACAAGATTGCGGGTTGAAACAGGGGCGGGCGGGGTTCCGCCCAAATGGGGAATTTTGGTGTGAAGACAGTGGTTTTTGACCTTGATGGCACCTTGGCCGATACCAGCGGCGATCTGATCGCCGCGGCCAACCTGTTCTTTCGTGAGCAGGGTGCCGGGGATCTGCTGAACGTGGCGACGGATGCCGGTACGGCGCTGCGCGGTGGCCGGGCGATGTTACGGCTGGGGTTGGAGCGTCTGGGGCGGCAGGAAGACGCGGCCACAATTGATGCGTTTTATCCGAAGTTCCTGGATGCCTATCAGCGCGACATAGATCGGCATACGGTTCTGTATCCCGGTGCCATGCAGGCGGTCGAGAAATTGAAATCGGACGGGTTTCTGGTGGCGATCTGTACCAACAAGCCTGAATATCTGGCGGAAGAATTGTTGACCCGGTTGGGGGTGCGGGACGCTTTTGGCGCGATGCTGGGGGCGGATACGCTGGCGGTGCGCAAGCCGGACCCTGAACATCTGTTTGAAACGGCGCGCCGCGCGGGCGGGCATCCGGAAAAATGTGTTCTGGTTGGCGACAGTGATACCGACCATAACACCGCGCGGGCCGCTGGTGTGCCTTCGGTTCTGGTGACATTTGGCCCTGCGGGCGGGGATATGGCGGCGCTGGAGCCTGAAGCGCTGTTGCATGATTACGCGGATTTGCCAGCCATCGTTGTGGACCTGATCGGGGAGGCGGGCAGATGAGCGAGATATTCAAGGGCAGCTTTACCCAGCAGGAACCGATCCCGGAAGAAGGCATCGAGGCCGCGGTCGAGGTGATGCGCTCGGGGCGCTTGCACCGCTATAACACCGCGCCGGGCGAGACCGCGCAAACCGTTCTGTTGGAGCAGGAATTTGCGGCGATGGTCGGGTCCGCCTATTGCCTTGCGGTGGCGTCCGGGGGCTATGCGATGGCAACGGCCCTGCGCGCAGTTGGGGTGACGCCGGGGGATAGGGTGCTGACCAATGCGTTCACGCTGGCCCCGGTACCCGGCGCCATTGCAGCGGTGGGGGCGGTGCCGGTCTTTGTCGGTGTGACCGAGAGCCTTGTCATTGATCTTGAGGATCTGGAGGCCAAGGCGGATCAGGCGGAAGTGCTTTTGCTGAGCCATATGCGCGGGCATCTGGCGGATATGGAACGCCTGATGGAGATCTGTGACGCGCAGGGCATCATTGTGATCGAGGATTGCGCCCATACCATGGGGGCGGCGTGGCATGGGATTGCGTCGGGGACGCAGGGCAAGGTGGGGTGTTATTCCTGTCAGACCTACAAACATGTGAATTCCGGGGAGGGTGGTTTGTTGGTGACCGATGACCCGGAAGTGGCGGCACGTGCGATCATTCTGTCAGGGTCTTATATGCTTTATGAACGGCACGCCGCAGGACCGCCCAAACAGGCGTTTGAGACGATCCGCTACGAGACCCCCAACATTTCGGGGCGCATGGATAATCTGCGTGCTGCCATTCTGCGCCCTCAGTTGCGCAGGTTGGATCAGCAGCGAGAGCGGTGGAATGCGCGGTATTTCGAGATCGAAAAAGGGCTGCGCGAGACACCGGGGCTGCGTGTGATCGAGCGGCCTTCGGCGGAGACGATTGTGGGATCGTCGATACAGTTCCTGTTGATGGGCTGGTCCGAGGAAGCGGTGCACGGGGTTCTGGCCCGTTGTGCGGCGAGGGGTGTTGAATTGAAATGGTTTGGCGGTGCAGAGCCTGTAGGTTTCACCAGCCGATACGATTCCTGGCGCTATGTGGATGCGCCCCGGATGCCGGATTCGGATGCAATTCTGGCCGGGATCGTGGACATGCGGGTGCCTTTGACCTTCTCTTTGGATGATTGCGCGTTGATCGCGCGGATCATCAAGGCAGAGGTCGGGGCGGTGTTTCAGGCGGCTCATTAGGCCCTTTGGGCTTGCTTCGCAGGGGGGGCACGCGCTGCGGGTCTCTCGAGACCAGAATGGGAGCCGGGAAGCACCGGACGCTTGACCGGTGGGCGTTGGCGCGTTAAATAATGAACAAGTGTTCAATAACCGGGAGTGAGTCCATGTTCACAGCAAGCATGAAGTTCGATCTGGGCGAGGATGTCGAGGCGCTGCGCGACATGGTGCATCGCTGGGCCCAGGAGCGGGTCAAGCCGATGGCTGCCGAGATTGATCTCAAGAATGAATTTCCGCCCGAGTTGTGGACCGAGATGGGCGAGTTGGGCCTCTTGGGCGTGACTGTGGAAGAGGAATTTGGCGGCAGTGGGCTGGGCTATTTGGCCCATACGGTTGCGGTTGAGGAAATCGCGCGCGCGTCGGCCTCTGTGTCACTGTCTTATGGGGCGCATTCCAATCTTTGCGTGAACCAGATCCGGTTGAACGGCACGCCGGAACAGAAGGCCAAGTATCTGCCGGGGCTGTGTTCGGGTGCCCATGTCGGGGCGCTTGCCATGTCGGAACCCTCGGCGGGTAGCGATGTTGTGGCGATGAAACTGCGTGCGGAAAAACGTAATGACCATTTCCGGCTGAGCGGCAACAAATACTGGATCACCAATGGCCCGGATGCTGACACGTTGGTTGTCTATGCCAAGACCGATCCGGAGGCCGGGTCAAAGGGGATCACGGCATTCCTGATTGAAAAAGACATGAAAGGGTTCAGCACAAGCCCGCATTTTGACAAGCTGGGTATGCGCGGATCGAACACCGCCGAGCTGATCTTTGACGATGTGGAAGTGCCGTTTGAAAACGTGCTGGGCGAAGAGGGGCGCGGGGTACGCGTGCTGATGTCGGGCCTGGATTACGAGCGCGTGGTATTGGCGGGAATCGGGGTGGGCAATATTGCGGCCTGTCTTGATGAAATCATGCCCTATATGGCCGAGCGCAAGCAATTTGGTCAGCCGATCGGTACCTTTCAGCTGATGCAGGGCAAGATGGCCGATATGTACACCGCAATGAATTCGTCGAGGGCGTATGTCTATGCGGTTGCGCAGGCCTGTGACCGGGGTGATGTGACGCGGGCGGATGCGGCGGCGTGCTGTCTTTATGCCTCTGAACAGGCGATGGTTCAGGCCCATCAGGCGGTTCAGGCGCTGGGTGGTGCCGGGTATCTGAGCGATAATCCGGTAGGGCGCATTTTCCGGGATGCCAAGCTGATGGAAATCGGCGCGGGCACCTCCGAAATTCGTCGGATGCTGGTCGGGCGCGAGATGATGGCGAGCATGGGGTGAGCCCATGCCGCGCGGGCTGTGGTGGGCGCCTTTGGTGGCCCTTACGCTGGTTGCGGGTGTGCTGGTTTTCCGGCTGGGTTGGAAGCAGGCGCATCTGAGCGAGACAGATGCGATCAGCCACTCTGCGGCACGTTATGTGATGCAGACGGGGGGAGAAGCAAAAGTGACCGATTGCGTTGGGCGGCCCGGTGGACAGGACGGTATCTGGTTGATTCTGCGCTGTGTGGCGCCCGGTGACGGGGCTGTAACCCGCTTTTCAGTGGCTTGGTTCGGGCGTCTGATCGGGGAACGGGAAAATGGGTCTGCGGAGCCGCAAACATGAGCTTGCCCGGTCTCACTCATGATGGCACCTGGGGCATTCCCGCGCGGTTGAACATGGCCGCACAATGTCTGGCGCAGCCTGCTGAACAAACCGCCATCATTGATCTGACCGGGCCTGCGCGGCGCGACGTCACTTATGGGATGCTGGGCGAAATGACCGACGGTCTGGCTCGGGCGTTGACGGGCAAGGTGTCGGCGGGGGATCGGGTCGGGGTGTTGTTGAGCCAGGGCCCCTGGTGCGCCGCCGCACATCTGGCGATTTGGAAAATTGGCGCGATTTCAGTGCCTTTGTTCAAACTCTTCAAGTATGATGCTCTGGCTTCGCGCATCGGGGATGCGGGATGTGAGCTGGTCCTGACAGACGCCGAAGGCGCGGCCCTGATTGGGGGGCTGGCGCAGCCGTGGCGCGCGGATGAGGCCGGGATGGACGGGGCGCCGGTGCCGTTTGCCGATACCGGACCCGACGACCCCGCCGTTTTGATCTACACATCGGGCACAACCGGCAGTCCCAAGGGTGCGCTGCATGGGCATCGTGTCTTGACCGGGCACTTGCCGGGGGTTGCCCTGAGCCATGACATGCTGGGCCAGCCTCGGGATTGTCTGTGGACGCCTGCCGATTGGGCATGGATTGGCGGATTGTTTGATGTGCTGATGCCAGGGCTGGCGCTGGGCGTGCCGGTGGCGGCGGCCCGAATGGCCAGGTTCGACCCCGACGATTGCCTGAGGATCATTGCACAAGGATCTGTTCGGAATGTATTTTTTCCGCCAACCGCATTGCGTATGCTGAAAGCGGCGGATGTGAGGGTGCCGGGATTGCGCTCTGTTGCCAGTGGCGGCGAGCCGCTGGGGGCCGAGATGCTGGCCTGGGGGCAAAAGGCATTTGGTCTCGCCATCAATGAATTCTACGGTCAGACCGAATGCAACATGGTTGCGTCCTCCTGCGGCGTAGAATTTGCCGGGAGACCGGGATGTATTGGCAAGGCGGTACCGGGGCATGACGTCGGCGTTGTCGATGCGCAGGGCAATCCAACAACAGACGAAGGCGATGTTGCGGTCAGGCGGGGGTCTGCATCGATGATGCTGGCATATTGGAACCGACCAATTGAAACGCGCGAAAAATTTCGCGGCGAATGGTTGATAACCGGGGATCGTGGTATCTGGGAGGGGGCGTTTCTGCGGTTTGTGGGGCGCGAGGATGATGTCATCACATCGGCCGGATACCGCATCGGCCCGGCCGAGATCGAAGATTGCCTGCTGACCCACCCCGGCGTTGCGACCTGTGGGGTGGTGGGCAAACCGGACGCGCTGCGTACGCAGATCGTCAAAGCCTATGTTGTGCGCAAGGACGGGGCTGAGGTCGATGGCCCGGCTTTGCAGAATTGGGTCAAAGAACGGCTTGCAAGCTATTCTTACCCAAGAGAAATCGAATTTCTGGACGCGCTACCGATGACCGTTACGGGCAAGGTGATCCGCAAGGAATTGAAGGCCCGTGCACGTGCGGAGGCCACAGGATGATGCGGCCTCCGGTTCGTAAAGGTCAGTCCCTAGAATTTGACCACATAGGCGAGGTTCACCACGTAGGGGTCAATCTCTGCGGTGCCGATGGCGGCGCCGTTCAGGCTGGCGTCGGCATCAATGTCCATCCAGCGGACGTTTGCACGCAAGGCGGTGCTGTCGGACAATTGGTAGTCCATGCCCACCTGAAGCGACAGGCCGAAGCTGTCGTCGAGTTCAAGCGTGCCGAGCGCCGATTCCTCCTGAAAGAAGGTGGTGTAGGTCACGCCCGCGCCGATGTAGGGTTTGAAGGCGGAGTTTGTCGGGAAGTGATAGTTCAGCGACAGGGTGGGCGGCAGTTGTTTGGTGGTGCCCGCAGCGCCGATGCCGGCGATGTTGATCGAATGTTCAAACGGGGTCGCCGCCAGGAGCTCGATGCCAAGGTTGTCGCGAATGAAATATTCAGCGGTAATGGTCGGGCGGACGTCATTGCCGATGTCGGCCTGACCCCCTGCGAGAATGCCATTGTCGGATTTGGGCATCACCGAGGCGATACCGAAACCAAGGGTAAAATCACCCTGCGATTGCGCGGCAACCGAGGTCGCGCCGGCGGCGGCAAGAAGGGCGGCGGCGAGGGTATATTTCATCGTACTACTCCGTTTACTGTTACGGTTCCCAGTTTATGCTGCACTGCAGTAATACAGAATGATCTGGATCAATTTTCCGGCGGTTTAGGTGCAAAAAAACAGACATTTATCCACCTATTCGCGATTGCAGCATGAAAGGGTTTTCATGAAACTGACTTCTCACGTTCTAACCTCGTCCGAAGCCTACAAATCAAATGAGGCGGCGCATCTTGAGGCGCTGTCTCTGGTCCGGGAGGCCGCCGAAGCGGCGGCGCTGGGGGGCGGCGAGAAATCCCGCGCACGACACCAAAGCCGGGGCAAGATGCTGCCACGTGAGCGGGTGGCGAATCTGCTCGATCCTGGCAGCCCGTTTCTGGAGATCGGTGCGACGGCGGCGCATGGTCTTTATGACGGAGCGGCACCCTGCGCCGGGGTGATCGCGGGGATTGGTCGCGTGCAGGGCCATGAGGTGATGGTGGTATGCAACGACGCCACGGTGAAGGGGGGGACGTATTACCCGATGACCGTGAAGAAACACCTCAGGGCGCAGGAGATTGCAGAGGCCAATCATCTGCCCTGCGTCTATCTGGTGGACAGTGGCGGCGCAAATTTGCCTCAGCAGGATGAAGTGTTCCCGGACAGGGACCATTTCGGCGCGATTTTCTACAATCAGGCACGGATGAGTGCCAAGGGCATTCCGCAGATTGCCGTGGTGATGGGGTCGTGCACGGCCGGTGGGGCCTATGTGCCTGCGATGTCGGATGTGACAATTATCGTGAAAGAACAAGGGACTATATTCCTTGCGGGGCCACCATTGGTAAAGGCGGCGACGGGCGAGGTTGTGTCGGCCGAGGATCTCGGCGGCGGGGACGTGCATACGCGGCTGTCCGGCGTGGCGGATTATCTGGCGGAGGACGACGGCCATGCGCTGGCGCTGGCGCGGCGCGCGGTGGCGCAGCTGAACCGGGCCAGGCCATCGACCGTGCAGTGGGCCTCACCGGAGGAACCTGCATATGATCCGGCAGAATTGCTTGGTGCGGTGCCTGCGGATCTGCGCACGCCTTATGACATCCGTGAAGTCATCGCACGGCTGGTCGACGGGTCGCGTTTTGATGAATTCAAGGCGCGGTTCGGGGAGACGCTGGTGACGGGGTTTGCCCATGTCAAAGGCTGTCCCATCGGGATCGTGGCCAATAACGGCGTATTGTTTTCGGAGGCCGCCCAGAAAGGCGCACATTTTGTGGAACTGTGTTCGCAGCGCAATATCCCCTTGGTTTTCCTGCAAAATATCACTGGTTTCATGGTCGGGCGAAAATATGAAAACGAAGGCATCGCGCGGCATGGAGCCAAGATGGTGACGGCTGTGGCCTCGACCAATGTGCCCAAGATCACCATGTTGGTGGGCGGCTCTTTTGGCGCGGGCAACTACGGTATGGCGGGACGGGCGTATCGCCCACGGTTCTTGTGGACCTGGCCGAATTCGCGCATTTCGGTGATGGGCGGGCCGCAGGCGGCAGGGGTTCTGGCGACGGTGAAACGTGATGCGATTGAGCGGGCCGGGGAAAGCTGGTCTGCGGAGGAAGAAGCCGCGTTCAAGCAGCCCACGATTGATATGTTCGAGGAGCAGAGCCATCCGCTTTATGCCTCTGCGCGGCTTTGGGATGACGGGATCATTGATCCGCGAAAAAGCCGGGAGGTGCTGTATCTGAGCCTGTCGGCGTCGCTGAATGCGCCAATTGAAGAGACGAAATTCGGGGTGTTCAGGATGTGATCCGTGAACAAGGGGTTAAATGTCACATCCTGTGCACAGGGCGTACACCAAGCGGTCAGACGGAGGTCCGGGGATGACTGAAGCGGAAGCGCTGGCGCGTTATCCCGGTGCCGTGGCCTTCAAATTCGGCGACGGGCCGGAATTGAATGCGCAGATCCTGACGCTTGTCCGGTCGGGCAAGAAAACGATCACCTGCGATGCGGTTGCCAATTTTGCCCGGCGCGGTGAACCGCACCCGGTGCCGGGTCGGGTTGATGTGGCGCTGGATTGGGACGGGCGTCCGACGCTGGCGCTGCGCACGGTGGCGGTGGATCTGATCCGGTTTGACGAGATGTCGGAGACGCTCATCGCCGGGCAGGGCGAATTTCGGGATCTGGCGCATTGGCGCAAGGGGTATGAAAGCTATCTGACGCGCGCCGGGCTCTTCGCGGCAGACATGATGATGCTGGTGGAGCGGTTTGAAGTTGTTGAGGTTCTTGGCTGAGCGGATCCGGGGGGCAGCATCCCCCGATCCGGAGGGCCGGTGCCCCCGACGTATTCGGGGCCAGAAATGAGATGAAAGTTGAGAGGATGATGGGCGATGTTTGACACGATCTTGATTGCGAACCGGGGTGAGATTGCCTGTCGGGTGATGGAAACGGCGCAGGCCCTGGGGGTGCGCTGTGTGGCGGTCTATTCGGATGCGGATGCGGGGGCCAAGCATGTGGCGATGGCGGACCGCGCGGTGCATATCGGCGGCTCGGCCCCGGCGGCGTCCTACCTGCGCGGGGATGTGATTATTCAGGCGGCGCTGGACACGGGCGCTCAGGCGATCCATCCCGGATATGGGTTCTTGTCGGAGAACCCCGGTTTTGTCGACGCGGTCGAGGCGGCGGGGCTGGTGTTTATCGGGCCATCGGCGTCCGCCATCCGCGCGATGGGTCTCAAGGATGCGGCCAAGGCGTTGATGGTGGAGGCCGGGGTGCCGGTGGTGCCGGGCTATCACGGGTCGGATCAGTCGGATGATCTGTTGGCGGCGGAGGCGGACAAGATCGGGTATCCGGTGTTGATCAAGGCCGTGGCGGGCGGCGGCGGCAAGGGCATGCGGCTTGTCGAAGAGCCGGGTGGATTTCAGGCGGCTCTGGTATCGGCGCGATCAGAGGCAAGCACGGCCTTTGGCAATGCGGATGTGTTGGTGGAGAAGTTTGTTTCCAAACCGCGCCACATCGAGGTGCAGGTGTTTGGTGATGGCACCCGTGCGGTGCATTTGTTTGAGCGGGACTGTTCCTTGCAGCGCCGTCATCAGAAGGTGATCGAGGAAGCGCCTGCGCCGGGGATGACCGAACAGATGCGCGCCGCGATGGGGGATGCGGCGGTCAAGGCGGCGGAAGCCATCGGTTATGCCGGGGCCGGGACGGTGGAATTCATTGTCGATGGGTCGGGCGGGCTGTCGCCCGACGGGTTTTTCTTTATGGAGATGAACACGCGGTTGCAGGTGGAACATCCCGTGACCGAGGCAATCACCGGTGTTGATCTGGTTGAATGGCAGTTGCGGGTGGCGGCGGGGGAACCCTTGCCCTGCGCGCAGGAAGATCTGTCGATCACGGGACATGCCTTTGAGGCAAGATTATATGCCGAGGACGTGCCCAAGGGGTTCCTGCCGGCGACGGGCACATTGACGCATCTGGCCTTTACGCCGCAGACGCGGGCAGATTCGGGCGTGCGGGCAGGAGACACGATCAGCCCGTTTTACGATCCGATGATCGCAAAGGTGATTGTGCATGGGGCCACGCGCGATGTGGCGTTGGCACGCCTGCGCGCGGCGCTTGCAGGCTGTCAGGTTGGCGGCACGGTGACAAACCTTGCCTTTCTGGGTGCGCTTGCGGGCCATGCAGGATTTGCGGGGGGGGATGTGGATACCGGGTTGATTGCCCGCGACATTGAGGCGCTGACAGCGGTGCCGCCCGTCGAGGCGCGGCATGTGGCGCTGGCCGGGATGGCGGCATTGGGGGTTCTGGACAGCTCGCCGGAGACAGGGTTTGTCCTGTGGCGCGCATTGCGGCGATCGGTTGCGGTGATCTGCGGGGATCAGGAATATCTGTTGAAAGTGCGCATCATGGGGCCGGGTCAACAGATATGGACCGTTGATGAGGCCGAGATTGTGGCGGAAAAACGCGGCGCGGACTGGAGCGTGGGCGGGCAACTGGCGGCCGATGTGGCGGTAGCTGACGGCGTTGTGACGGTCTTTGACGGCTATGGCATGGCCTTTGACATCGTGGATCCGCTGGATCGGGCGACGGGTGCGCAGGGCGATGGAAACCTGATTGAGGCGCCGATGCCGGGTCTGGTCCGGGCGGTAGACGCGCAGGTCGGGCAGGTGGTCAAACAGGGCGACCGTCTGGCGGTGCTGGAGGCGATGAAGATGGAACATGCCTTGTTGGCGGCGCGCGATGGCGTGGTGGCCGAAGTGCTGGCGATGGAGGGAGATCAGGTCGAGGCGGGGGCGGCGCTTGTCCGGCTTGAGGCCGAGGCGGAGGACGCGGCATGATTACATTGCACCATTGTCCACAGACCCGGTCGATGCGGTCGCTTTGGCTTCTCAATGAGCTGGACGTTGAATTTCAGGTCATGCTGCATGCTTTTGACCGCTCGCTGCGTGACCCTGAATATCTTTCGCTGTCTCCCGCAGGTCGGGTGCCCGCGCTTGAGATCGACGGTGAGCGGATGTTCGAGACCGGCGCGATCACACAATACCTGTGCGAGCGGTTCAGCCCCGACCGCATGGGGCGCTCTGTCGGGAGCCCTGACCGGATGGCCTGGCTGGTCTGGGTGCATTTTGCCGAGACCCTCAGCCAGCACACGGCGGCGTTGACGCAACAGCATGTGGCATTGCGCGAGGACCATATGCGCAGTCCCATCGTGATGAAGCTGGAGGCGGCGCGGGTGGCCAAGTGTTATGATGCGATAGAGGCACGGTTGAGCACTCCGGTGGAGAACCGCGACTATCTGCTGACCAGCGGGTTTTCGGCAGCGGATATTTCTGTGGGTCAGGCGGTTTACATGTCGCGCTACTTCGTCAAGCTTGATGCACATCCCGCGGTTGCCGAATGGTATGCGCGGATCACGGAACGGGAGAGTTTTCAAAAGGCGCTGCCGCAGGAACACGGAATTTACACAAGGGACTTCTATCCGCCCTGGCCGATTGAGTAGAGAGGCACGGAGCGCATGGGGGCAAATCAGGGAGCGAGGCTGCGATGTCATTAGGGGCGTGTGAGATATTCGAAGTGGGGCCCCGCGACGGGTTGCAGAATGAGGCGCGGGAAATTCCCGTTTCGGAAAAGATTGCGCTGGTGGACAAATTGTCGGGGGCGGGGTTCCGGCGCATTGAATGTGCCAGTTTCGTCAGCCCCAAGTGGGTGCCGCAGATGGCCGGATCGGCCGATGTGCTGGCT
>CAXBKL010000107.1:0-12673 GCA_963976125.1 uncultured Sulfitobacter sp.
TGGATGCGATCTGGACCGACCTGACCGGGGACAGGGAAGACACGCTGACGCTGCATGTCAAAGGCCGCGAGGTGCTGATCCCCAAGTTTCACAACGGCATGGCACGGGCGAAATTTCACGACCTGTGCGGACAGCCGCTCGGCCCGGCGGATTATCTGGCTCTGGCGGATGCGGTGCGGGTATTGTTGATTGATGACATCCCGCAGCTGGGGCGGTCGAACTTCAATCAGGCCAAACGGTTCGTGACCCTGATTGATGCGCTATACGAAGCGCGGGTGCGGTTGATCTGTTCTGCGGCGGCGGCCCCGGAGATGCTCTATGTCGAGGGGGAAGGCACGTTTGAGTTTGAACGCACCGCATCGCGTCTGCGCGAGATGCAGGCGGAGGGATGGGGCGATTGAGCCGGAATCAGTCGGCCGGCAGGTTAAGCTGGCTTTCGGTCATCGGCACCTGTGGATGATATGGGGCGTCACCCATATAAAGCGACCACCCGCCCGCGATGATGATCCCAAGCGCCACAAGGATGAAAACCATCTGCGTTATGCCACGATTTTCCGGTGACCCGGTTCGCGTCCGTTCCTGCATGAATTGCTGAGCCATATATGCACCTCGTCGTACATCAGTTTTTTGCGGGCAGACCGCATCTGAATTGAAATCACGCTACACCAGATAGCGGCGGGACGGCAGGGGAATATTTCAAAAAATCTAACCGTTTTCGCGCAAGATTGCACCGGCAAGGTAAAGCGACCCGCAAATCAATACCTTAGCATGCGGATCGTGCTGTGTGATTTTTGCCAGTGCTGTTGCCACATCGGGCGCCTCATGGGCGGTCATGCCCACGGTACGGGCGGCGGCGGCGGTCTCGGAGGCTGGCAGGGTGTTTGCCTCACCGGGGATCGACACCGCATGCAGGCTTTGCGACATGCCGGCCAAGGGGCGCAGATAGCCGCCGATGTCCTTGGTGTTCAGCATCCCGCAGATCAGATGCGTGGGCCGCGCCGCACCCGATGCCAGCACCTGCGCCAATGCCGCGCCTGCGGCGGCGTTGTGACCCCCATCAAGCCAAAGCTCTGCCAGCGGGGCGGCATCGACCAGCGGGCCACGGGTCAGGCGCTGCATCCGGGCAGGCCAGTCGGCGCGGGTCACGGCGGCCTCGCAGGCGGTGTCGGTGGCGCCCAGATGACGCAGCGCGGCAAGGGCCGTGCCCGCATTTTGCACCTGATGCACACCCGGCAGGTTGGGCAGGGGCAGGTCCAGCAATCCGGTCTCATCCTGATAGATCAGCCTGCCACCTTCGACATCAACGCGCCAATGTTGCCCATGGACGCGCAGAGGCGCTGCCTCTTGCGCGGCCTTTGCCTCGATCACATCAAGGGCCTCGTCGTCTTGCGGGCCAACAACACAGGGAATGCCACGTTTGATGATCCCGGCCTTTTCGCCCGCAATCTGTGGCAATGTATCGCCCAGAAACTGTTGATGGTCGATGGATACGGGCGTGATAATGCTCAGCGCAGGTTTGCCGATGACATTGGTCGCGTCCAGACGTCCGCCCAACCCCACTTCAAGCAGGGTGTAATCCGCCGGGGTGCGGGCAAACGCCAGAAGGGCCGCACAGGTCGTGATCTCGAAATAGGTAATGTTTTCACCGTTGTTGGCGGCGTAACATTCATCCAACACGGCAGTCAGCGCGTCCTCGTCGATCAACGCCCCGGCCACCCGGATACGTTCATGAAACCGAGCGAGATGCGGCGATGTATAAGCATGCACCGTCCTGCCCTGCGCTTCCAATCCGGCACGGATCATCGCCTGCGTCGATCCTTTGCCATTGGTGCCCGCGATGTGGATCACCGGGGGCAAATCGTTCTGCGGATTGCCCAAAGCAGTCAGCAGCCGGAACATCCGGTCCAGCGTCAGGTCGATGATCTTGGGGTGCAGCGCCATCATCCGCTCAAGGATGATGTCAGACCCGGCCGTGCTCATTTAGGCGAGCCTTTGTCCGCCCCATCGGTCAGCGCATGATCCAGATCGCCACCTTCTTGCGGTGGCGGCAGATCGCCACGCACCGCTGGCGGCAGGCCCAGCAACATCCGGGTGATGTTGATCAATTCATCGCGCATTTGGGTACGCGGCGTAACCCGGTCCAGCATGCCATGATCCAACAGATATTCCGCCCGCTGGAACCCATCGGGCAGCTTTTCCCGGATTGTCTGTTCAATAACCCGCGGCCCGGCAAAGCAGATCAACGCATTGGGTTCCGCAATATGCACATCGCCCAGCATCGCATAGCTGGCCGTTACACCGCCGGTGGTGGGATGGGTCAGCACAACGATATAGGGTACCCCGGCCTCTTTCAGCATTTGCACCGCAACCGTTGTGCGCGGCATCTGCATCAGCGACAGGATACCTTCCTGCATCCGCGCGCCCCCGGCGGCAGAAAACAGGATCAGCGGCCGCTTGAGTTTCACCGCTTCCTGAGCGGCGGCAATGATCGCATTGCCCACATACATCCCCATGGACCCGGCCATGAACGAAAAATCCTGACAGGCCGCAACAATCGGCGTGCGCCCCATCTCACCCGTGGCAACCAGCATCGCTTCGGATTCGCCGGTTTCCTTTTGCGCCGCTTTCAGACGGTCCGGGTATTTCTTCTGATCCCGGAAATGCAAGGGGTCCGGGGTCGGCGCCGGCACTGCCACCTCATTGAAAATGCCACCATCAAACAACGCGGTAAAGCGGGCGCGCGGGCTGATCGCCATATGATGTCCGCAGTTTGTGCAGACATTCAGGTTCGTCGAGACCTCGCGGTGAAACAGCATCGTGCCGCATTCATCGCATTTGGTCCAAAGGTTGTCCGGCGTTTCGCGGCGCGAAAAGATCGAGTTGATCCGGGGGCGGACATAGTTCGAGATCCAGTTCATGGGCGGTCCCTGATGACAGTGTTATAGCTGAGATAAGCCGCGCCTGCGTAAAATGCAATCAACGCCGAATTGCAAGCCGCGCGGCAAGCCACAAGACTATCACCAGCGCAAAGTCGACCGGAAGCCATGCCCGCATCGCATCGGCGTCCTGCATCGAGAACGGAGAAAGATAAAGCGCCAGCCCGGACATGTTGTCGGGCAAGGACACCAGCAGGATCGCGGACAGGTTGTTGACAAAATGCACCGCAATCGCAGGGCCAAGTGACCCGGAACGGGCGGTCAGGTCCGCCATCAGAATGCCGAATACCCCTGCCCATACCGCAATCAAGATCGCATTTTCACCTGCCATATCAGGAAGGTAGTGGCCCATCGAAAAAAGAACCGACGGCAACACCATCCAGATCAGCGGCGAACGGAACCGCGCCGCAAGTTGTTGCTGGACATACCCGCGAAAGGCAATTTCTTCGGCGCTGACCTGCACGAACACGGCCAGCAGCGACACCGGCAGGAGCATCAGCCAGGTGCCAAACGGAAGATTGGGCACATAGTCTCCCCCCATGTCCCAGGGTGGCAGAATCGCAATCACGACGCTGACGAGGACAAGCATCACAGCAACAGCGCGAAAATCCCTCCAAAACACGGACAGTGGCCCCAGCAGGCTCAGGAACGTCCGTTGGTGCATCACCCGGACGCTGATGGCGACACTGAGCGTCATCAAGCCAAAGCTGAACAGCAACAGAAACATCGCCAGCGGGGTAGACCCCCGGAACAGCTGGTCATAAAGCGCGATACGGCCCATTCCTGCGAGGCTGTACACCACGCTGAAAAAGACCTGATTCAGCGCGATATACCCCGCCACAGCAAGCGCAAACCCGGCAATGAAACGCCACAGGGCCGCCCCCGGCAGCGCCGGCGCGATGAACGCCCGATGCGCCCGATAGTCGGGGCGCGGGATCATGTCCCGTCGTCGTCCGGCAGGGCCGGCGGCTTCGGGCCAAAGTCGCGCGGGATTTCAACGCCCGCAGCAAGCAGCACCTCGGCGGCTCCAGACAAATGCCCCCCCACGGTGCGCAGCAGGCTGAGCAGGACTGCGGTATCGTTTTCAATCACCGAGCGGAACTGTTCCGCACCGATGCGCAGGAACCTCACATGTTCGTTCGCCAGCAGGTCAATCTGTCGCGGCTGGTCCAGAATAACGGCCAGATCACCAATCAGACGCCCCGGCTCCACATAATCAATGTGGCGCAGCTTGCCGTCCTCACCTGCCAGGGCCAGTTCCGCCTTTCCCTTCAGGCATAGGTAGACCGCATCCGGGCGATCACCGGCCGCAAATATCCGCGTGCCCTCTTCCGCCTCATACCACTGCGCAGCAAAAGCCAGCAGGCGTCTGCTGCGCAGGTCAAGATTGGCAAACAGCTCGGTGTCCGAAAGGATGTGGAGCTTGCGGTGCAGATCGTCTGCGGAAGAATCCCCATCGTCCCCAAAGTCCGAACACTCCATGCCACCCAGGCGGCCATCCTTGATGACAAAGTGGAAGTCGAAGTTTTCAGGATCGGCAAACTGATCGTTGATGAATATCTGTGTTGTATCAGGCAGCAACTTGCCCATCCTGCTGCGGGCCCTGGCCAACGCTTCGGTGTCGAAATGGGTCAACAACTGGCTGAAAACCAACACATCGGGCCGCTTGATCGCCGCCCGGCCAAACGCCGCTCTTTCCTGAAACGCGCTGGGCAGGTTGGCGCCGCCAATGGTTGTCGGGGTATCAAAAAGAGTCACCGAAACCAGCCGCTTCAAACCTTCTTCCTCAATCACTTCCGTAACCACATCCTGCACAAGGTCGGCCTGCATTCCTGCCATTGCCGACATCCGTCCATAGATCAGGTTTTCCAGAATGGTCAGCCGGGGCAAATAGTTCTCCGGTTGAATCGGCACAAACAGATCGCTCGCTTCCTCACGCAAAGCCGCGCCGCGTTCCTTTCGGATGCGCAGGATTTCTTCCTTGAAACTTTCCGGAAAGGACGGGCCGATCTGCTCTGCGGTAAAAGTAAACGGCACCGTCAGCAACAATGCGAATTCCTCGTGGCTCAGGGCCTCATCGCCTTTGTCTCGGCGTCGGCCTGCAATATCGACAAGGTTTTCATACAGCGCCTCTTCAATCCCAAGCTCGACGAAAAGCGGATGCCCGGTCCCGTCCATCCCAAAGGTCTGGTGCAGCGTTTCGACAAGGGTCTGCGAAATCGCGATGCCCTGTTCGGCCAGCCCTTGATCAATGATCATGCCAAGGAAACCCTTTTCCGAAACAAGGCTATGATGCGAAATCTCATGCTTGGGCGACGCAAAAATCAGGTTGCCCCCCAGCGGGATCGTCGGGTTGAAGGCTTCCGGATCAAAGTGGTAATAGGCTTTGCCCAATCCTTTTTCTGCCAGGCGCTGTTCGATCTTCGGTCTCAGGCGAATGATCTGCTGCGCCAATTCCTCATGTTTTTCCTGATCCATCGACGAATTCAGCATCTGATCAAAGATCAGATCCGCCGTCCCCAACGCGGTGGTGATCTCGAACCAGAACTGATGAATATCCTCGGTGGTATTCAATTCCGCCAATCCAGGGTCAAGCCAATCAACCCGCGTGCTGTCAAGGCTGTTGCCGGATTTCCTGGCCTCGATGGCCCTGCGGTCCTTTCGGTCGGGATCCCACATCACTGTCTTTGGGCTTGTGCGCAACGGCATCAACAGGTTGTCGCCCACGTTCCCCCGGAACAGATAGGGCTGCGCATGGGCGCAGCCGATGCGGGCGGCAATCACCGACTGATGCAACTGTGCCAGATCATGGCCGGCCATCCGGATGGTCCCCCGTTGCGGCATTATTTCGCGGGTCAGAAGCTCGCCCAGAGCGATGCGCTCGCGCTGCGTGCCCACTTCAAACGCAACCTGACTTCCCTGCGGGATGCGCAGGGTCAGATTTTCCAGCACAAAATTGCCATCCGCGTCGCGCACGCTCACGTTGTTCAACTCAACATCGCCGCGCAGGTGCGGGATGGTGTCGGGCGTGCCCTCAAACAGGGCCTCGTCAATCATCCCGTCTGGTCCGAAACGCTCCGTCACGATTTCCCAGCGCAACGACATGTCCTGCGTCTGATTATAATAGGCCAGCAATTCCTTCCAGGGACTGCTGAGGTCTTTGTAGGCCGCCAGCGCCGCCACCAGGGCCCCCACGGTAATTTCGCCCCTGATCGCCAGATAGCCCCCGGCCGCGTAGAAGAAAAACGGCGTCAGCTGGGTAATGAAGTTATTGAGAAACTTCATAAAGAACTTTTTCTGGTAGATGCGGAACCGCACGTCAAAAAGCCGCCCCAGACGGTCGGTGAATGTTGCCAACCGATAGCGCCAGCCGCCATTCACCCGCAGATCATTGATGCCCGCCGCCGTTTCACCGATCTCAGCTGCGAATTGGCGCACTTCGACGATCCGCTCCTTGTTCAGCAGATTGATCTGCCGTTGCAGTTTCGGGATCACCCACGCCTGAAGCGGGATCAGCGCCACACCTGCCAGACCAAACCAGACACTTTGCAGGAACAGGAACACCACGATGATAATCATCTGCCCCGCCTGGAAGACCGGCTGGGCCACCGCATCCCCCATCAACCCGCCCATCGGCTCGGCCTCGGAAGTGACCATGCTGACCAACTCGCCCTGGCTGGTGTTCTGGAAATAGCTGCGCGGAAACCGCATCATCCGGCTGATGAGCGTATAGCGGAAACGCCTGAGAAGCCGCTCGGCCAGGACACCTTTCATGGTGTTCAGCCGCATTTTCAACAGCCCGTGAACGATCACGGAGGCAAGATAGGCAAAGCAAAGCGCAAACAGGAACTGCACCTGACCGATGTCATAGCCATAGATCGACACCACCGACACTTCCGCACCGATCGCATCGTTGATGATCCGTTTCGGTAATTCCAGCGTGGCGTACAGGAAAGGAAAGGTGATCAACGTAAAGATCAACAGGCCGATCTGTTCCCGGCGGGAATACTTCCAGATGAATGAGAACAGGCTGCGTTCCATGTCGGGGCTTTCGCTTGATGTCGGGGCGTTCTGCGGTCCCGTTTGGTTAGGATGCTACCTAGGGCGCAAACGCGGTCAATACAACATCGCGGCTTGGCCTTGCAGCACCGCGCCCACAGGACTATTCCGGTGGAAACGTTTTACAGGGAGCCCGAATATGTCCAGCAACCAACGATTTGACAAATCCAGATTGCCCAGCCGCCACGTCACCGAAGGCCCGGCGCGCGCGCCGCATCGGTCCTATTATTATGCGATGGGCATGACGGACGTCGAAATCCATCAGCCGCTGGTCGGCGTTGCGACCTGCTGGAACGAAGCGGCACCCTGCAACATCGCCCTGAACCGACAGGCCCAGGCGGTCAAGATCGGCGTCAAACAGGAACAGGGATCACCCCGCGAATTCACCACCATCACCGTCACCGACGGCATCGCGATGGGCCACGAAGGCATGCGGTCATCCCTGGCCTCCCGCGAAGCGATTGCCGACACTGTTGAACTGACCATGCGCGGCCACTGCTACGACGCGCTTGTGGGCCTTGCAGGCTGTGACAAATCCCTGCCGGGGATGATGATGGCGATGATCCGCCTGAACGTGCCTTCGGTGTTCATGTACGGCGGGTCGATCCTGCCGGGCCGCGCCCCCGAAGGGGCCGACGTACCGGCGGCATTTGCCAACCGCGACCTGACCGTTCAGGACATGTTCGAGGCCGTGGGCAACTGGCAGGGTGGCACCATGACCGAAGCCGAGCTGGAAATCCTGGAGCGCGTTGCCTGCCCCTCCGCCGGGGCCTGTGGCGGTCAGTTTACGGCCAACACCATGGCCTGCGTGTCCGAGGCGATCGGCCTGGCCTTGCCAAACTCATCCGGTGCCCCGGCACCTTACAAATCACGTGATGAATACGGCGTGGCCTCCGGGGCCGCCGTGATGAACCTGATCGAAAAGAACATCCGCGCCCGCGACATCTGTACCCGTGAGGCGTTCGAGAACGCCGCCCGCATCGTGGCCTGCACCGGTGGGTCCACCAATGCCGGTCTGCACCTTCCTGCGATGGCGCACGAGGCGGGTATCGACTTTTTCCTCGAAGACGTCTGCGAAATCTTCCGCGACACGCCTCACTTTGTCGACATGAAGCCGGGCGGCGCCTATGTCGCCAAAGACCTCTACGAAGCCGGCGGCGTGCCGGTGGTGATGAAGGAACTGCGCAAGGCGGGTCTGATCCACACCGACTGCTTGACCGCCACGGGCTATTCCATGGGCGAAGAACTCGACCGGATTGAGCGCGAAGCCGACGGCAAGGTCATTCACGCCATCACCAACCCGATCTCGACAACCGGCGGCGTTGTGGGTCTCAAGGGCAACCTGGCCCCCGAGGGCGCAATCGTGAAGATTGCGGGCATGTCCGAGGATGACATCGTGTTCACCGGCCCCGCGCTGGTCTTTGAATGCGAACAGGACGCCTTCGAGGCGGTGCAAAACCGCACCTATTCCGAAGGCGACGTGTTTGTCATCCGCAACGAAGGCCCCGCAGGCGGTCCCGGCATGCGCGAGATGCTGGCAACCACCGCTGCCCTCTCCGGTCAGGGCATGGGCAAGAAGGTCGCGCTGATCACCGATGGCCGTTTCTCTGGCGCGACGCGCGGTTTCTGTGTCGGTCACGTCGGCCCCGAGGCGGCCCTTGGCGGCCCTATCGGCCTGCTCAAGAATGGCGACAAGATCACCCTGAACGCCATCGAAGGCACGATCAGCGTGGATCTGAGCGAAGAGGAACTGGCGGCGCGCAAGGCTGTCTGGCCCGGCCCACGACCTACCAACTATGCCTCCGGCGCGCTGTGGAAATACGCCCAGCTTGTCGGGCCTACCTACCTTGGCGCGGTGACCCATCCCGGTGCCAAGGCAGAAACCCATGACTACATGGACCTTTAAAAGGACCGTTGCCCTGCTGGCCCTGACCGCGCTCATCGGGTGCGATACCGGGCCAGCGGGTGATTTTCTGAGCAGCGTGACCCGTGCCGCAGCCCCCAGGGATGGCGCGCTTGAAACGGCCTCAATGGCGGCGGGCGCGCTCACCCTGGTTCCTCCCCGGGGCTACTGTATCGACCAGCGCAGCCTGACACCCCGTTTTGCGCTCATCGCGCGCTGCGATGTGCTCAAGTCGGATGCTGCTGGGCTGGGCATGCCCATCGGCGTGATGACCGTGAGCCTTTCTGCAGATACCGAAAGCATGCCATCCCCCGAACAGACCGCCACGGCCTTTGGTCTGAGCGATGTTTCCCAAACCATGACCACCGACAATTCCGTGGTGTTCCGCGCCACCGGCCCGGCCCTTTTCAAGGACATGTCACCAACCCATTGGCGTGCCACCGCCCGGATCAACAACCAGCTGCTGGGCCTTGCCTTTTATCAACCAATACAAGCCTCTGCGGGGTCAGAGGCCGGAAGGCCGGTCCTGCAAGACCTGATCGCAAGAACAGCCGGGAAGAACCGCTAGGGCCTGGCCCCGAAACTGTTTCACATATGGCAACAATCTTTCTTTATTCCGGGCCAGTGTTGCCAATTCATTTGAACGAAACTTTTTCGCTGGATAGACTGGCGCAAAAAGGGTGACAGGCGCAGATGTCGAAAATCGGTTTCAGCTTTCTTGACGGACGGATGTTTGGTGCAAGCATGCAGCGCTGGGCCCGTGCCGCGCGCAATGCGGGCAATGCCGACCTGCCCGATCTGCGCCGTCAACGCACCCGCGCGCAACTGCTGAAATCCCATCTTGACGAGCTGATCCATGTGGCCGACGAACGCCTTGGCCTGCCCAAGATCGGATCAAACGCCTTTCCCAAACCCCATAACGCCGACTGGGCCTGGCGGCCAAACCTGTGGCGCGGTCGGCTGGACATGCCCGGCATCGCAACGGTGGAATCCAAATCCAGACTCGGCGACGAGATCACGCTGTTTCACGACTGCGACTATTCCGAACTGACCCTGCGCCAACTGCGCAACCTGCGCGAAGAAGACCTTGCGCCCTATGGTCTGCGGCTCGACGTGTTCCAATTCGACGGCTCTTTCCTGTCGCTGGTGGTCGACATTCCCAAGGGCGGTACCGATGGTCTCAAACGGACCCATGTGATCCGCATGGATGCCATTGTAGAGATGGAAAAACCGATTGAAATCTTTGCCCGCCTCAACATCCGCAGCGGCCCCAACACCGAACAGATCGTGCGCGAACTGCCTCTGAAAGAGGAAAACCACCGCGTCGAATTTGACCTGGCTTATTCCAACCTGAATGAAAAACGGGTTGAGCGGGCCTGGATCGACATCATCTTTGAAGGGCCGGAGATGAATCAGGTCATTCTGCACGACCTGACATTCTCGCGCCGCCCCCGCGCCCAGATTTAAGGAACAGGCTGTTGAGCACGCTGCAACTGACAAAGACCAAAATGATGCAGGGCGTCTGGCAGGGCGTCCTGACCGGCGCCGGATCGGAACCTCCGCAGATCGAGGTGACCCATCACGACAAACCCGTGTCCGGCGTGTCACTCGAAGAGAACAAGAAGACCGGGTTCTGGGTGCTCAGCGTGCCGATCCCACCCGACGCCATTGCCGACGGGATTCAAACGCTCCTGATCCTCAACAAGACCGACGCGGCGCAGATCGGCCACATCACCCTGCTGGCCGGAGAAGCACTTGGCGATGACATCCGCGCCGAAGTCGACCTGCTGCGCGCCGAGCTTGATTTGCTTAAACGTGCCTTTCGGCGGCATTGCGTGGAAACACAGTAGGGGCGCGAGGCAGGCCGTCCTGACGCGCGCATTGGACAAGGCGTGACCGGGGTCTCGACAAACGGACGCCATCGCAAACATCTGCGGGACGACATTGTCTGGGATCTCTGGTGAGCGGGCAAATCGAGCATTCGCTGCAGCCGCGCCAACGTCCAATTTCGGAAAACGTTCGTTTTTCGGGATTGAAGCAAACATATGAGTGTTGTGTTTCGCTCATACAGCATCTGCAGCATCGAAAGAGAAAGAACCGACGACTATTTGCAAATCATCGCCGGGATCTTTGAAATCGCAGGTCGCTTAGTTGTTTGCAGTCAGCGGATCGATGATCTGCGAAACCCTCGTGATGTTCGACACGGGAATACCACTCAGTTCTGCATGTCTGTTGATGTCTTCTTCGCTCTCAGCAAGATAGACACAGAACGTTTTCTCGCCTGCCACATAAGAATGCTGCCACTGAATGCTGGGGCCGATCGTAGCAAGTGCCTGATTTGAAGCCCGAGCAGCGCCGCAGAGCTCAGTCAGGGAAAACTCGCCGATGCCTGGAATGTCGCGTTCGATTATGAAGCGGTCCATTTTTTGATCTCCTTTGTTGGTTTACATGACGTCGCTCTATGACCGTGCACGACCGCCATTGAATTTCAAAACTCAATTTTCTTTAGCTTGGTAAAGTTTTTCTATAGTAATAGCAGTTGATATTTTGCGAGATAAAGGTAATCTTTATCAATGGCCACCTTGACACATCTAAAGTCGCTCCAAGCTGTCGAGTTATCGATCCGCAAGGGATCGTTAAAAGCGGCGGCGGAGACGTTAGGCATTACGCCCGCCGCAGTAGGACAGCGCGTTCGCTCGTTGGAAGACTTTCTGGGTGCCGATCTCTTGCTGAGGGGGCGATCTGGATTGCAGCCGACGCCTCAGCTTGCGCACGCTCTGGCTGATCTGCAACTGGCCTTTGCCGCGCTCGAACGGGTGACCGATACACTCGATTTTCAACGCGTCAGCGAATTACAGATAGTTGCAGACCCAGATTGGGCTGAGCTCTGGTTAGCACCGCGTATTGACGCCTTTCGTGAAGCGCATCCTAACATCTTGTTCTGCATAAACGGGGCTGGAGACGTTCCTCTGAGATTAGGTGCGCCTGATATACGGATCGACTGCGGAGATGGATCTGGTGAGCCACTGTTCACAGACGCTTTCTTGCCGGTAACTGGCCCCGACAACCCGCGCCGTATTGCGGATTGGGATCCTGTCCTCCAGATGGAGGGAATGCCGCTCCTGCACCTTAAAGGACAACAGGATAGTGTAGATCAGCCCGGATGGGTCGAGTGGTTTCAGAAATTCGGCCATCGTGAAAGCGGCCCGGATCGAGGTATTCATTACCCAAATGCCCGGGTTGCGCTGGAGGCGGTGCGGCAGAACGTTGGGTTCCTGGTATGTGGCTTGTCGCTGGTGTTGAGCGATTTGGAAGACGGTTCGATCGTCACTCCATTCCCTGCCTCTCAGCACATCACCGCGCCGCATCCTTACAGACTGAAGCTGCGATCTGATGCTGCAAAGAGACCCCAAGTGCAAAGGTTTGCCGCATGGCTTCGCAATATGGCAAGCGAAACACGCAGTGAAATCCAGCGTTTAGGGAGCTTGTAGTTCTGATTGGACCTGAGACAGACATGAGTTTGGACTGCAGCATCGGTCAGTCTGGGTTCAGATCGGTCAGGCACTCTGTGGATGATCGCCCCTGCATCGAGATATGATCATCCATATTTCTGGCAGGGGCGTGGCCCTGATGGCCAGCCTCTTGAACAGAGATAAACGGTGCATCAGTTCTTCGGTGCCAATGCGCACAATCCCTGCATCACCGCCCCGGCCATGAGCCGGGGCCTGCTCGTCCAAAGCGCCCCGGCTCATGGCCGGGACGGTGCGACTTGGTG
>CAXBKL010000108.1:0-12417 GCA_963976125.1 uncultured Sulfitobacter sp.
GGCAAGGCCAATGCCGCGTCCCTCCTGATTGAGGTAGAGCAAGACACCGTTTTCTTCTTTGCCCATCTGAGCGAGGGCCCCGCGCAATTGCGGGCCGCAGTCGCATTTGAGACTGCCCATCAGATCCCCTGTGAAACAGGCGGAATGCAACCGCGCCAGAACCGGTTTGCCGCGATCGGGGCGGCCAATTTCAATGGCATAATGTTCTTCGCCGCCATCCTCGGGGCGGAAAACATGCAGCCGACCGGTTTCGGAAACTTCCATCGGCAGGCCGGCATTGACCACCGGGTGCAGGGCGCTGCGCCGTGACAAGGCCGGTGTGGCTGCGGCCAGATCAAGGATGGTCAGCCTGTGGGTGGCGGCGAACGCGGGCGCATCCGCGATGTCAAGCACCAGCGCCGCCGGCAGCAACCGAGCGCTTTTTGTCAACTGCAAGGCCGCGCGATGGGCGGCCACGTCACCCCCGCGCACACAGGCAAACGGCCCCTTCATCGGCGCGCGCAGATCATCCGCAGGATTTGCGATGCTGTGCACCCATGCCGGTGTCGCGTCCTGCGGCACCTCGATGCGTGCCAAATCACCATCATACACACGTGCCTTGAGCGTTTCAGCCCGCCGCGCGGTGATCGCAAGAACCGGCGCGCCACCCAGCGCCAGGAGATCAACAAGACGCGGCGCGCTCAGTGTTTCGGCGGCCAGAACCACAACCGGGGCTTGCCCGCCCAGGACCACCGGCACGCCCATGCGCAGATCGGCCCGCGCGCGCGCCAGTTGTTCGGTGATGTCAGGGGCAAGGTTCATTTTCTGTTACAACTCCGGCATGGTGTTGAAGCATATCTAGGCTCTGACGTCCGGAATTGAAACATTTGACCGCATCTCCATAACGTCGCCGTGAGAGATTTGCGGCTGCCCTTGTCGCAAGGACGTTAAAACCACATCTATAATATACGCCCAACGGAGAATTCAGATGGCCCAGCTCAAGAAAATCCTGCTCGTCGATGATGACGATGATCTGCGCGAGGCGTTAAGCGAGCAGTTGATCATGACCGAAGATTTCGATGTCTTTGAGGCCGCAAACGGCAGTGAGGCGATGACCCGGGCCAAAGAAGCCTTGTATGATCTGGTCATTCTGGACGTTGGATTGCCCGATACCGATGGCCGCGAACTGTGCCGCCTGATGCGCAAGCAGGGGGTCAAAAGCCCGATCGTGATGTTGACGGGCCACGATACCGATGCCGATCAGATCCTCGGCCTTGATGCGGGTGCAAATGACTACGTGAGCAAACCGTTCAAATTTCCGGTGCTTCTGGCGCGTATCCGGGCGCAATTGCGCCAGCATGAACAATCCGAAGACGCGGTTTTTCAGCTGGGGCCATATACGTTCAAACCTGCCGTGAAGATGCTGATCACCGAGGACGACAAGAAGGTTCGCCTGACGGAAAAAGAGACAAATATCCTCAAGTATCTCTACCGCTCCAGTGACGGCGTTGTGCCGCGCGATGTGCTGCTGCACGAAGTATGGGGGTATAACGCCGGGGTCACGACCCACACGCTTGAGACCCACATTTACCGGCTGCGCCAGAAGATCGAGCCAGATCCGTCAAACGCCCGCCTTCTTGTGACCGAATCCGGGGGATATCGTTTGATGAGCTGACCGGACTTCGTGGGACTTGATCCGGTCCCCATGTTGATTGAGATCAAAGTCTGACTTTGCGCTTTGATAGTAAGCATAGTTCGTATCCCGAAGTTTGTGTCCGGGTAATGACACATACCTCCCTGTTGGACTTGGCCGGGCCGTGTGCCCGGCCTTTTTTTGTCCAGTGCCCAGGGTAACGTCGCGTTGCCGCGCTGGTACACCGGCCTCGTTTGCGTCATGCTGTATCCCAACCAGGAGAACACCATGAAAAAAGTCATCTACGAATCTTTCGGAAATCCCGCCGATGTCCTCAAGGTGGTCGAATTGCCGTCAGAACCACTCAGCGACGGCATGGTCCGCGTCGAGGTTCTGCGCGCGCCGATCAATCCGTCCGATCTTATCCAGATTTCCGGCAATTATGGTGTGCGCCCGCCCCTGCCCGCGACCGCCGGCAACGAAGGTCTTGGCCGCATCGTCGAGGGCGAAGGCAAAGGCCAGCTGGTTTTACTGCCCGCCGGTCAGGGCACATGGGTCAGCGAAGTTGTCTGCGACCCGCGCCATCTGGTGCCATTGCCCGAAGGCGATCTGGATCAATTGTCGATGCTGCTGGTGAACCCGGCAACGGCGCAATTGCTGCTGAGCGAATATGTTGATCTGCAAGAAGGCGATTGGGTCATCCAGTCCGCCGCCAACTCGGCCGTGGGCGGGTATCTGGTGCAACTCGCCAGGGCGCGCGGCATCAATGTGGTCAACGTGGTACGCCGCGAAAGCGCAATCGCGGGGCTGAAGGAACTGGGCGCAGATGTCGTGCTGGTTGATGGTCCTGACCTCGCCCGCGAGGTTGCAGCGGCAACCGGAGCCAAGATGAAGCTGGCCGTTGATGCGGTTGCCGGATCAACCGCCGGGCGTCTGGCGGATACCCTGGAAAAAGGCGGTGTGCTGGTCAACTACGGCGGCATGTCCAACGAGGACAGCGCAATTGGCGCAGCGGCGTTGATCTTTAACAACATCACCGTGCGGGGTTTCTGGCTGGTGACCTGGATGGATGCAGTGGACAAGGCAACGCGGGCCAGACTTTATGGCGATCTGGCAGGGCAAATCGTCAAAGGCACGCTTTTTGCCCCCATCGACAGGCATTTCACGCTGGATGACATTGGCGAGGCCGCAAAATACTCATGGGCCGGAGAACGCGAAGGCAAAGTGATGGTTGCGCCCAACGGCGTCTGATTTCGCCATGGCGGCGGGCAGGGACAAAAGGTAGGTTGCCGATCAACCCCATTGATGCGGAGCCTGCCCCATGTCCTTTACCCTTGCCACCTGGAACATCAACTCCGTGCGTCTGCGCGAACCTCTTGTGCTGAAATTGCTGGCCGAACACGGGCCGGATGTCCTGTGCCTGCAGGAATGCAAAAGCCCGGTGGACAAGATCCCGCTGGAGGGATTTCAGGCGGCGGGGTATGGCCACATGGTCGCGCGGGGTCAAAAGGGCTACAACGGCGTTGCCATCCTGTCCAAACTGCCGATTGAGGACCTGGGCGACAAGGATTTCGCGTCATTGGGCCATGCACGCCATGTGGCCGGGCGGTTGGAGAATGGCACAACCATCCACAATTTCTATGTCCCTGCCGGTGGCGACAAACCGGACCGGACCGTAAATGAAAAGTTTGGCCAGAAACTCGACTACCTGGCCGAAATGCGCGACTGGTTTCACAGCGACAAACCGCAAAAGGCAATCCTTGTGGGGGATTTGAACATCGCCCCCCGCGAAGACGACGTCTGGGACCACAAGAAACTCCTGAAGGTGGTCAGCCACACACCGGTAGAAGTCGAAGCCTTTGGCGCGACGCAAGACGCCGGCCATTGGGTCGACATAACCCGCCAGGACATTCCTCAGGGCAATCTCTACAGCTGGTGGTCCTACCGTTCTCCCGATTGGGACACGGCAGACAAGGGCCGCAGGCTCGATCACATTTGGGCCACACCGGATATTTCAAACGCCGCACATTCAAGCCACATCCAGCGCGGTGTCCGGGGTTGGGAAAAACCCAGCGACCATGCACCTGTTTTTGCTACATTTGACCTTTAAAACCGCCGCGTGGGCCGACATATAAGGTGCAACGCGATCAAGCGAGGATTACCAATATGGAACTGAACCTTTCCGGGCTGAATGCCGACGATGACCTGATCAAGGACAGCGACGAGGCCAGCTTTATGGCCGACGTTGTCGAGGCGTCAAAGACAACCCCGATCATTGTCGATTTCTGGGCACCTTGGTGTGGCCCCTGCAAAACCCTTGGGCCACAGCTTGAAAAAGCCGTCAAGGCCGCCAAAGGGGCGGTCAGGATGGTCAAGGTCAACGTGGACGAAGCGCAGATGATTGCGGGACAGTTGCAAATTCAGTCGATCCCAACCGTCTATGCCTTTCACAACGGCCAACCCATCGACGGGTTTCAGGGGGCACAGCCGGAATCGGAGATCAAGGCGTTCATCGACCGTGTGGTGACGGCCGCTGGCGGTGACGCGCCGGGCGACGGATTGGCCGAAGCGATCGACGCCGCCGAAGAAATGCTGGCGCAGGGTGCCGCAACAGACGCCGCGCAGACCTTTGCCGCCATTCTGGGCGAAGACCCCAGCCATGCCGGGGCCTACGGAGGTCTGGTGCGCGCGCATATTGCCGCCGGTGATCTGGATCAGGCCGAGGCGTTGCTGAACGGCGCGCCAATCGAAATATCCGAGGCACCGGAATTGGAAGCGGCCCATGCTCAGCTTGAACTGGCCAGGCAAGCCGCCAACGCAGGCCCGGTGGCGGATTTGGCAGCAGCAGTGGACGCAAACCCCGACGATCTGCAGGCGCGTTTTGATCTGGCACAGGCGCTTTACGCCACGGGCGATGCCGCCGGTGCGGTGGATCATCTGCTGGACCTGTTCCGCCGCGACAGCGAATGGCAAGAGGGTGCCGCCAAACAGCAATTGTTCACGATCTTTGACGCGCTGAAGGCAAACGACCCGGTGGTGCTGAACGGGCGGCGGAAGCTCAGCTCGCTGATATTTGCCTGATGCTCCTGCCGCACTAGATCGTTGGTCATGAAACAGCCAACCGAACTGCCTGAGGTGATCGCGATTTTTCCACTGGGCGGGGCACTTTTGCTGCCCCGGTCGCGGCTGCCGCTGCATATCTTCGAACCTCGGTACCTTCAGATGACCGAGGACGCGCTGAAAACCGACGCCCGGATGATTGGCATGGTCCAGCCCAACCCGGTGCCGGGACGTGATGGGCATGGGTTGCACACCATCGGCTGTGCGGGCCGCATCACACAGTTTTCAGAGACCGAAGATGGCCGCTATATGATTACGCTGGGGGGTGTATCCCGTTTTCGCGTGGTCAGGGAGATCGAAGGGTTCACGCCCTATCGCCGCTGCGAAGTCGACTGGGCCGGTTTTGACAGAGATTTGGGTGCGGATGAAAAGGACGCCTGCTTCAGCCGAAAACCTTTCCTGGATCTTCTGGGCCGCTATTTCGACACCCGAGGGCTGTCTGCCGATTGGGATACGCTCAAGGAAGCAGACGACGAATTGCTTATCAATTCCTTGTCCATGATGCTCGATTTCGACGCCGAGGATAAACAGGCCCTGCTCGAAGCGCCGTCGCTGCAAACCCGGCGCGAGACATTGATGACATTGATCGAATACATCATGCGCGGCGGTGAACAAGAAGGGTTGATCCAGTGACAACAGATGCCAAGACCGACTTTGACCGCCGCATGCTCGAAGCATTGATCTGCCCGCGCACCCAAAGTGTTCTGAGCTACGACGCAGAACGTCAGGAATTGGTGTCAAAGCCTGCCGGGCTGGCCTACCCCATCCGCAATGGCATCCCAATCATGTTGAGCGATGAGGCACGGGTGCTGGACTAGCAACTGATCTTCAATTATCCGCGCGGCCCAAAACACGATCCCTCTTCATCTTTCAAAATAAACTCAAAGAACCGCCCTACACTGCGCGTCCCTGCATCAATCTTGGCAAATCCCCGGCCAGACCTTCGGCTTCACGCATGAATCCACGCCGCAAACCCGGAAGTGCGTCGATCGCCGCCATGCCAATGCCGCGCGCCAATCGGATGGCCGGGTTATCATTAGAAAACAGCCGGTTAAAGCTATCCATCGCCAGGGCCAGCGCCGTGTTGTCGAACCTGCGCCATTCCTGGTAACGCAGCAGGACGGCATCGCTGCCGAGGTCTTCACCACGCCGTGCCGCATCGGCAATCACTTCGGCCAGCGCGGCCACATCGCGCAATCCTGCGTTCAGCCCCTGCCCCGCAATCGGATGCACTCCGTGGGCCGCATCGCCCAGCAACGCCACCCGTGACGCAACCATTTCATGCGCAAGCGACAGCCCCAACGGATAGGTATACCGTTCGCCCGCCAGGGAAATATCGCCCAGAAAGCTGCCAAACCGGGGGCGCAGCACCTCAAGATACCCCTCGACGCCAAGCGCATGGATGGCGGCGGCATTTTCTGTCTGCTCGCTCCAGACAATAGAGGACCGATTACCGGTCAGCGGCAAGATCGCCAGTGGTCCCGGCGGCATGAAGAACTGATGCGCAATGCCGTGATGGGGCAACTCATGCGAAATCGCGCATACCAGCGCGGTCTGCCCATAGCTCCAGCCAACCCGCTTGATGCCCGCCCGCGCGCCGGTCCCGGTGCGCCGCCCGTCGGCCCCCACCGCCAGACGCGCCCGCACCTGCGCGCCGGATGCAAAGGTCAGGGTGATACCGGTGCTGTCGGGTGCCTGCGCGACCACGGTGGTGTTGTTCAATCGGGTGATGCGGCTCTCGGCTGATACGGCCTGCAACAGGGCATGACGCAGATGGCGATCCTCTACCATATAGCCCATCGGGCCGTTTTCGTTCTCGGCATGATCAAAATGCATGAACATCGGGGACGGCCCGTCGCCCGCACGCCCGTCCGTGACCTTGATCTCCAACATGGGCTGCGCATTATCCGCAATTCCATCCCAAACCCCGATGCCCTGCATCAACCGCATGGATGTCAGCGCCAGCGCATAGGACCGTCCGTCAAAATCAGGGGCAACCAGGGTGTCCAGCCCAAGCGCATCAATCAGTGTGACCCGCTGTCCTGCCTGTGCCAATGCCAGTGCCAGCGCCGGACCATTCAACCCACCGCCGATGATCGCAATATCAGTATCGAATTCCATCCCCCAACTATCGCCGCACAGTAGGGATTGTCCATGCGCGCAAGCGTCGCTACCGTCAGGAAAACATGATCGAGAGGAACACCGATGCAAGAATGGCTGAAGATGACCGCCGCCGATCTGGGCCGTGGCATTGGCGCGGGCGACATTGATCCGGTGGCCCTGTGCCAGACCTATCTTGATGCGATTGATGCCCACCCTCTGCGCGACCGTATCTATGCCCGTGTCACCCATGACCGGGCCCTGTCAGAAGCCCGCGCCGCCGCCGCTCGGGCCACATCGGGGCATCGGCTGTCGCCTTTGGACGGGGTGCCAATTTCGTGGAAAGACCTCTTTGACACCGCCGGTATCGCCACCGAAGCGGGATCAAAACTGCTGGTGGGTCGGGTGCCGGCGCGGGATGCTACTGTGCTGGCCAATGCAACCGCCGCCGGGCTGGTCTGTCTGGGCAAGACACATATGAGCGAACTAGCGTTCTCCGGCCTTGGCTATAACCCGTCAACGGGGTCACCGCCCTGCGTCAATGATCTGGACGCGGTGTCGGGCGGATCGTCTTCGGGTGCTGCGGCATCTGTTGCCTTTGGCCTCGCTGCGGCCGGGATTGGGTCGGATACGGGCGGGTCCGTGCGCATCCCATCGGCCTGGAACGATCTGGTCGGACTGAAAACAACTGCTGGACGCGTCACCCTTGAAGGCGTTGTGCCGCTCTCCAAAAAGTTTGACACCATCGGTCCACTGTGCCGCTCGGTCGAGGATGCAGCCCTTGTTCTTGCGGCGTTGGAAGGCGGCAGAGCCGCCGATCTGCGCCATCCAACGCTGGAAGGATTGCGTTTTGGTGTCCTGAAGACAATTGCGGAGGACGATCTGGCCGAGGCCCCGAAATCGGCTTACGAACGGGCATTAGGCGATCTGCGCACCGCTGGTGTGACGCTGGAAGACATTGCGGTCCCGCAGGTCGCAGACGCGATACAGATCAGCGGGTGCCTTTTTACGGCCGAAACTTACGGGTTGTGGCGCGACACGATCGAAGCCAACCCAGACGCAATGTATCAAGAAGTCCTTGCTCGTTTTCGTCTGGGCAAGGCCCATTCAGGACCGGATTACGTTGCCGCCTGGGACAAGCTCGACGGGCTGCGAAAGGACTATGCGCGGGCCACGGCGGGATTTGATGCGATACTATTGCCCAGCACACCAATCCTGCCCCCAAATCTGGACCGCCTGAAGTCAGACAGCGACTATTTTGTATCAGCCAACCTTCTGGCGCTCAGAAACACGCGAATCGGTAATTTGATGGGTGTTTGTGGCCTCACACTGCCCACCGGAACACCATCTTGCGGGTTGATGATGATGTGCCCACCAGATCACGAAGAACACCTTTTGCGCATTGGTGCCGCCGTCGAAGAAGCCCTGAGTCAGATTTGACCTAAATGCCACAACCATCTGATCGCGTTCCGGTTTATCTGGACGCGCATCGGCCCCTTGGGTACTCTGTGAGGTAACGGGACGCCAATGATCCCGACCTGAGGCATATCGAATGAACTATCCAGAGCGGTTTACTGCCCTTCCGGCCCATGCGTGGCCGCGCCTGCGCGCCCTGTTGGACGTGCATGAAGGTGGCGGGCCACTGATCCAGATGACAATTGGCGAGCCAAAGCACGCTTTTCCCGCTTGGGTCACCGACAAGATTGTCGAGAACGCCGCGGGGTTTAACAGCTATCCGCCAAATGACGGCGCGCCCGCGCTGCGGGCCGCTATCACGGGATGGATCATGCGGCGCTATGGCGTGGCCATGGACCCAGACACCGAGGTCATGGCGCTCAACGGCACACGTGAGGGCCTTTACAACGCGGTTATTGCGCTTTGTCCTGAGCTGAAACACGGCCAGAAGCCGGCAATCTTGATGCCCAATCCATTTTATCAGGTCTATATGATCGGGGCTATTTCGGGAAATGCGGACCCTGTGATGGTGAATGCCACGGCAGAAACCGGGCATCTGCCCGATTTTCAGAGCCTGACGGCGAACCTGCTGCAACGCACAACCGCCTGCTACATCTGTTCGCCCGCCAATCCGCAGGGCGCGGTTGCGGATCGTGACTATTGGGCACAGCTCATCACTCTGGCGGAAACCTATGATTTCAAGATTTTCGCAGACGAGTGCTATTCCGAGATTTACCGCGACACACCCCCTGTGGGGGCCATGCAGGTGGTCGAGGAGATGGGCGCGGACCGCAACCGGGTGGTCATTTTTCATTCGCTGTCCAAACGCTCGAACCTGCCCGGCTTGCGCTCCGGTTTTGTTGCCAGCGGGGCCGATACGATCCGCGAAATGAAACAACTGCGCAACTACGCCGGCGCGCCCCTGCCCTTACCCTTGCAAGCAGCCGCCGCAGCGGTTTGGGACGATGAAATCCACGTCGAGGAAAACCGTGCCCTATATGCCGAGAAATTCGCGATAGCCGACCGCATTTTTGGCAATGTACCGGGATACGTCAGCCCCCAGGCCGGGTTCTTTTTGTGGCTGCCCGTCGAGGACGACGAAGAGGCTTCTGTCAAACTGTGGCGGGAGACCGGGGTCAAGGTGTTGCCCGGCGGCTATCTGGCGCAGGACGTCGAAGGTCAGGAAAACCCCGGCAAGAAATACATTCGGGTGGCCCTTGTGGCCCCAAGAGATGAGACAGAGCGCGGCCTCGAGCTGATCCGCGACTGTCTATACGCATAGAGGCGAGGAACAAGAGCATGGCATACCAAACCCGCGGACGTGACCCGCTTTTGGACAGCAACATGGCAGAGGCCATCGAAAAGCGTGGCAAGGAATTGCTGGGGTTGGTGCTGATCGTTCTGGGCGTCATGGCCGCGATGATGATCGGCAGCTACACGCCGGATGACCCCAATTGGATGGTGTCCACCGATGCCCCTGTGCAAAACTGGATGGGCCGTCTGGGTGCGTCCATTGCGGCCCCTCTGTTCATGATCGTGGGGTGGGGCGCTTGGGGTGTTGCAGTTGTCTTGTTGGTCTGGGGGGTCCGGTTTGCCCTGCATTGGGGTCAGGACCGCGCCCTTGGCCGACTGATCTTTGCGCCCATCGCCGTGGCGCTTGGCTCCATCTACGCCGCAACCCTGGCCCCCGGTTCGGAATGGGTGCAAACCCACAGCTTTGGTCTGGGGGGGCTCTTTGGCGATACGGTCATGGGCTTTGTCCTGACGTTGCTACCGATTGGATCGACGTTCACCGTCAAATTGATGTCTCTGCTGATGGGCGCATCAATCGTCGTGATCGGCGCATTTGTCCTTGGCTTTGACCGCGCGGAACTGATGCGGTTGGGGCGGTTCATGCTGATTGGTGTGATTATGGTTTATGCCGGGCTGATGAACCTGTTGGGGCGTGGTGCAAGCGGCGCGGTACTGGCCGCGCAGGCGTTGCAGGCCCGACAGGCAGACCGCAGGGAACAGCAACGGATCGAAGCCGAACAGGCAGAGGCATTTGCCGCCAGCCAGCCGATCTTTGACACCCCTGCACCGGCAGAGACCCAACCCGCCCCTACAGCAGTCGATGCCCCAAAAACGGGATTGCTGGACCGTATGCCCACCTTGATAAAGCGTCCCGACACCCTGCCGGAACCGGAACTGATTGAGCACGAAAGCGCCGCCGTTGTTGATCCCGAAGCAATTGGCGAGGATCGGATCAAGCTCAAGATCGCTGACGTGATCAAGAATCGCGTGCGCAGCACAACGGCGGTTCACACCCCGACAACCGCCCCCCTGACCAAGGGCCGTGGTCGCGGACCCGATCCCCTTGTGCTGGGCGCGCAAAGGGCCGCCGAATTGCCGCCAGAACCGCCACTTACCGCGACGGCCATCCCACGGGCAGAACCGCCCCTGACCTCACCAAACGGCAGATTGTCGCTGAACACCGTTGCGCCATCCGTGCCCGCCGCCGAAGAGGTGCCGACCGTTCTTCCACTGGAACCTGCGCCGGAACCCGAGATGCCGCAGATCCCCGTGGCAGAGCCGCGCAAGGTGGTCGTGCAGCAGCCGATCCGTAAACCTGCGCAACCGTCCAGACAAGCACAGGCCGAAGCGCAGCCAACGCTGACCTTTGAAGACACCCATCCGGGGTTTGAACTGCCTCCGCTGAACCTGTTGGAAAGCCCCGACACCGTCCAGCGGCTGCATCTGTCCGACGAAGCGCTGGAAGAAAACGCGCGCATGCTGGAAAGCGTCCTGGATGACTATGGCGTGAAAGGCGAGATTGTCGCCGTGCGCCCCGGTCCTGTCGTCACCATGTACGAGCTGGAACCTGCACCGGGCCTCAAGGCGTCCCGCGTCATCGGTCTGGCCGATGACATCGCGCGGTCCATGGCGGCCCTGTCCGCCCGTGTCTCAACCGTGCCGGGGCGATCGGTGATTGGTATCGAACTGCCAAATGAAAACCGCGAAAAGGTCGTGCTGCGCGAAATTCTTGCCGCGCGCGACTTTGGCGACAGCAACATGCGCCTGCCTTTGGCCTTGGGCAAGGACATTGGCGGCGATCCGGTGGTCGCAAACCTTGCCAAGATGCCCCACCTGTTGATTGCGGGGACCACCGGCTCTGGTAAATCCGTGGCCATCAACACCATGATCCTGTCGTTGCTTTACAAGCTGACGCCGGAAGAATGCCGGTTGATTATGATCGACCCCAAGATGTTGGAACTGAGCGTCTATGACGGCATTCCGCATCTTTTGTCCCCGGTTGTGACTGACCCCAAAAAGGCGGTTGTCGCGCTTAAGTGGACCGTGGGCGAGATGGAAGAACGCTATCGCAAGATGTCCAAGATGGGCGTGCGCAACATCGAGGGCTATAATGGCCGCGTGCGCGAAGCGTTGAGCAAGGGTGAGATGTTCAGCCGTACCGTGCAAACCGGATTTGATGATGAGACCGGCGAGCCGATTTTCGAGACAGAAGAAAGCACCCCCGAGGCGCTGCCTTATATCGTGGTGATTGTGGACGAGATGGCCGATCTGATGATGGTCGCCGGCAAAGAGATCGAAGCCTGCATTCAACGTCTGGCCCAGATGGCGCGGGCGTCGGGCATTCACCTGATTATGGCAACACAACGTCCGTCCGTGGACGTCATCACCGGGACGATCAAGGCGAACTTTCCGACGCGGATTTCGTTTCAGGTCACATCAAAAATCGACAGCCGCACGATCCTTGGCGAAATGGGCGCCGAACAACTGCTGGGCATGGGTGACATGCTTTATATGGCCGGAGGGGCAAAGATCACCCGCTGTCACGGACCATTTGTGTCAGACGAGGAGGTCGAGGAAATCGTCAACCACCTCAAAGCCTTTGGCGAACCCGATTACGTGTCGGGCGTGGTTCAGGGGCCGCCCGAGGACAAGGAAGGCGATATTGACGCGGTGCTGGGCCTGAACACGGGCGGCAACACCGATGGCGAAGACGCGCTCTATGACACGGCGGTGCAGATCGTCATCAAGGATCGCAAATGTTCGACTTCCTACATCCAGCGCAAGCTGGCCATAGGCTACAACAAGGCCGCGCGTCTGGTGGAACAGATGGAAGATCA
>CAXBKL010000109.1:0-12405 GCA_963976125.1 uncultured Sulfitobacter sp.
GGACCGTGCCGGAGCTGCCCAGTTGCAGGGTATAGGAGGATTGGTTGCCTTCAAAGAACGCCTCATCAATGCCGCCGCCACCGTCGATGATGTCATCCGCCGCGAATCCTGCAACGGTGTCATTCCCTGACTGGCCGTTGATGGTGTCGGGTCCAACGCCGCCCGCCAGAATATCCACCTGTGGCGTGCCTTGTCGCAGCACACCGGGGTGTGTGACGAACACCGGCGCGCTCTCGACCACCTCGGTTGTGCCCAGATCATCCACAAAGCTGAGTTCGACGGTGATGTCGCGTTCGGCGTCGAAGAATTGGGTCGCGTAGGTGTTTCCGGTGGCACCAGGCAGGTCGATGCCGTCTCGTTTCCACTGGAAGGTTGCGGTTGCGCCGAGATTGGTCAGACCATCGGCATCCGCCAATGTGTCAATTGCGGCTGTCAGTGTATCGCCCCGCACGGTGCTCCCGGATATGGTCACGGCGCCGGTTGGCACGTCGTTGACGTTTTGTACGATCACACTCTCGGCTGACGTCATGCTTTCAGCGTTGCCATAGAGGTCGTCAAAGTTGAAATGCACGGACAAACGGGCGCCCACATCCTGCTGGGTCAGGTCATAGGTGAATTCCGTCGCCCCCGCGATGTCCTCGCCGTCGCGCCGCCACTGATACTTGGCGGTCGTCGGATCGGGAATATTGGGGTCAAAGACGCCGCCGGCGTCGACCATGACGGTTTCGCCCTGAACAAAGGTGCCGCTCATGCTCACTGCACCGCTCGCAGTGATATTGCCTGGGGAAATGGGCAGGAAGGGCGCGCTCATCACCGTTTCCTGCGTCCCGCCGCCATCGGTATAGGTGATCTGCACGCTCAGAATGGCGCCCAGATCGGTCAGGTTGGTGGTGTATGTTTCACGGGTCTGTCCGGCTATGGCCTCACCGTCCTTGAACCACTGGATCTGAACCGTTGACAGGTCGATGCCCTCGCGATCAAAAAGGTTGTCCGTGTCAATGGACAGGGTTTCAAAAATGGACGCAACCCCGTCAACCCGCACCTGGCCGGTGGGGCGTGTATTGCCTTCAAACAGGCTGATGCGGATGTCGCCATTGACAATTTCCTGCCGGAAGGCGGCCCCTCGGTAATCCCCTTCGAGGCGCAGGGTGAAATCGTCGGTTCCGTCCAAATCCCGGTCAAGCCGCAGCACCGTCAGATCGGTTGGCGCACCTGGTTCATCGCTCTCAAACGGGTTACTGCTGAACGATAAATTGACGCCAAAGCTGATGATTGACCCATCTCTGTCCGCTATTCCGGTGGGTCTGGCGACAGCCTTTTTATACCCCGCTGACACACCGAAAGTCTCATTCAAATTGTAGTCTGCCCTAATGGTGAATTGGTCCCCCAACCCGTAGCTTGTCGCGGTGAATGTATCGATACCTTCGGCAATCACGACATTGGTGGTCGACAGTTCATTGAAACTGAATTCGTCAATCAGGTCGGCCAGCACGATGGTATTGTCGGCCTGTCGCGGATCAAGGATGAAATCACTTTCGGTCAAAACGCCTGCGGAAAGGACCATAAAGAGCAGACTTGGCGTGCCCGGGTCGTTGCTCTGGACGTTAACTACTGACTGGTTAACGCCTGCCGCATTTTTTCCTGCGTCAAAAACGGAAACTTCGCCTGTATCAAAAGGCGTGTCGCCGTTGTCGACAAACCGCAGGCTCAGTTGTTCGATCCCGGCCACTTGGGCATTGCTTGCCGCGTTCCCGGCGCTGACCTGCAAGGTCGACAGGTCAATCTTGTCCACCCCCGCTTCGAAATCAGTGACAAGATCAAAAACGAACAGCCCGCCCTGGCCGCCGTCCTCCCAGTCTTGGTAGACAAAGATGTCGGTGCCGGTCCCACCCGTCATGACGTCGACGCCCAGACCGCCCTGAAGGACATCATTGCCCGCTTTTCCGTCAAGAGTGTTGTCGCCGTCGTCACCCAGTATCTCGTTATCCAGCGCGTTTCCGGTTCCTTTGGCGTTCTTTTCAACCTGGTAGAAATTCGCTTGCTCCGAGGCATAGAAGGCCGGAAAACTGAAGGTGTCGGCAAAACCGAAAAGGGCGGGCGGAGGGTTCATGACCTCTGGCGCATTAACGATCTCCGCTGAATTTACACTGTCGTAAAGCCGTTGAACCAGGGGGACCAAAGGCGACAGGACAAGGTTCTCGACGTTGTCCGGCAATGTGAATGTGGCGCCGTGGAAAAAGACCGTGTCCTCACCTTCACCAAACGCCTCCGTTATGGTGTCGTCCGTTTCGCCAACAATATAGAGGTCATTGCCCGTGCCACCGATCAGAACATCGCTGCCATCCCCGTCAAACAACAGATCGTCACCGCCCTGTCCGTCAAGTGTGTCGGCCCCTGCGCCGCCAATGAGGAGGTTGCGGCCACTATTGCCTTCGATGACGTTATTCAGTGCGTTGCCCTGACCGATGAGGTCCGCCGTCCCCTGAAGCCGGAGGTGTTCGAGGTTTTCGCCAAGCTCAAGGCTTATTGTTGATGAAACCAGATCAAGGCCACCACCAAAATCTTCCAAGATCACATCGCCAAAGTCATCCACAAAGTAGCCGTCATCCCCCATGCCGCCAGTCATCGTGTCGGCCCCGGTGCCGCCGTTTAGCGTATCTTTGCCAATGCCACCGAACAGCATATCGTCGCCATCCATGCCATTGAGGGCGTTCTCACCGGCGACCCCTTCAATCCGGTTGTTGCCCTCGTTGCCGGTGATAAATGTGCTGCCGAACTGGTTGCCAGTGCCATTGATGTTGTCGGTGCCACCGAGAATTAGCAGCTCGACATTGTCAGGGAGTATGAAATCAATCGTCGAAATCACAAGGTCGACACCGCCAAATGCATCTTCAACCACCAGATTATTGGGGTTTTGGATCAGATACACGTCTTCGCCATCCCCGCCACGAAGCGTATCGACGCCGCCGTTACCCGATAGGGTGTCATCCCCATCCAGACCTCTGAGGTCATTGTTTCCCGCGTTGCCTTCAATGGCATTGTTGAGATCGTTGCCGGTGCCGTTGATGTCCCCCAGCCCCCTCAGGAAAAGATGTTCGACGTTTTCGGGCAGGGTGAAGGTCGCGCGGCTGTTCACCTCATCGGCGTCGCCTTGGCCGATCAACTCGATGACCTGATCCAGCGTATTGAACACCTCGTAGGTGTCATTTCCCGGACCACCTTCCATGCGGTCAATGCCATCCGCGTTTGGGCCGCCGTTCAGGGTATCGTCACCGGCAAGACCAACAAGTGTGTCATCGGTGTTGTTCCCCAGAAGCGGATCGTCATTTGGCGTCCCGGTGAATATCTCACCGCCAAAGAATACCTCTGCCGAAGTGACGGTTTCATCGTTTCCGGCAAGGTCGGTATAGGTCACCACAACGCTCAGCTGGCCCTGATTGTCACGAGTCAATGCCAACGATTGTGTTGTGGCGTCTGCCGTGTTCAGGTTCTGACCGTCCACTTTCCATTGATAAGAAAACGGACCGAGACCGTTGGCATCCACCAGCAGGGACGTGTTGGCCTGGACCGTAAATCCAATGTCCCGCGTACCATCAATTGTTACGGCTCCGGTCGGAAGAGAATTGGACCCACTCACATTCACTGTAAACATCTGGGTGTCCGTGGCGCCCAAAGGATCGCGTACAACGATTGTCACCTCATTGCCGGTGGTGCCCAGATCACCGACCATCGGCGTCCCGACAAAGGAATTGGTCCCGATGTCGAAGGTCATCCAGCCGGGCAGGGTGGAGGCCAGCAGATCGACCGTGACTATGTCGCCGTCCTCGTCCGTGGTCGAAAGCTGATAGCTATAGGCGGTATCTACAGTGACCTCAGTGACCCCAACGCTCTGAATTTCCGGGGCGTCGTTCTGATTGTTGACCATGACGGAAAACGTCTGTGTATCGGTGCCGAGATTGCCGTCGGTCACAACAATCGAAAAGGCGCCATTCAACGCATCCACGTCCGCTTGCAACGGCGTGCCGGAGAAAGTCTTGGTCAGCGCATCATAGCTCACCCAGCTTGGCATCGTGGTCAGCAGTTCATCGACCGTCACGGTATCGCCATCGACATCCGTGGCGGTGATCTGATAGCTGAAGGCCGTGTCTTCGGTGGCCGTCATGGGCGCGATGCTGGTGATGTTGGGGGCATCATTCACATTCTGGATCGCAAGCGCGAAGGTCTGTGTGTCGGTCGCCCCGTTTCCGTCCGAAACGATGATCGAAAAGGCGCCGTTCATCGCGTCCACATCCGCCTGATCCGGCGTGCCGGAGAAGGTCTTGGTCAGCGCGTCATAGCTCACCCAATCGGGCATCGTGGTCAGCAATTCGTCGACCGTGACCATATCACCATCCACGTCATTGGTGGTGACCTGATAGGAAAAGAGCACGTCCTCCTGCGTCGTGCTCGGCGCGGGGCTGGTGATCACAGGGGCATCGTTTTGGCTGAGCACGGTGACCGTCACCGTCCCCGTGTCCGTGGCAAAGTCAGGATCCGACACCGTGAAAGAGAATGTGTCAGTCCCTACATAGTTGTCATTCGGCGTATAGCTGAACGCCCCCGTCATATCCATCACAACCACGCCGTTCATTCCCTGCGTCGAGACCGAATAGAAAAGAACGTCCCCGTCCAGGTCGCTGCCCAGGACAGAAACATTGGAAAAGACCGCGGTGTCTTCATTGATGTTGATAACCCCATTCAGCGCCACAGGCGGGTCATTCACATTGGCTACAGACAGATCGAATAACTGCACATCGCTGCCGCCTTGGCCATCGGTGACGGCAATGGTGACCGGGGTGGTCCCTGCGTCCACGTCCGCTTGCCTCGGCGTGCCTTCGAATGTCAGGCCACCCATATGGGTCAGCCAGCCGGGAAGGGTGCTGTTGAGCGCATCAAAGGTAACTGTATCCCCGTCCAGATCGGTGGCGGTCAGGATGTAGGAAAAAGCAACATTTTCGGTCGCCCCCAAAGGCGCGAGGCTGGTGATTGTCGGCGCGAGGTTAAGCGGCACGCCGGTCATCTGGATCGTGACATCGCCATTCACGGTGATGATGCGGTCCCCGTTCAGCGCTGCGGTCTTTACCTGAATCGGTGCAAGTCCAAACGCCGTCAGATCAAGGCTGTCCTCCCCAAAGACGAAGTCGGAAATCGTGTCGTTGCCGTCGCCGGGCGCAAAGACAAACACATCCGCCCCGGTACCACCCGTCATCGTGTCATTGCCGGTGCCGCCGTTGAGGGTATCATCACCGCCCAACCCCGACAGGGTGTCAGGCCCGGCCATCCCGCTCAGGATATTGTTGCCGGAATTGCCGGTGACAACGTTGTTCACCTCATTGGCGGTGGCGTTGATATTGTCCGCACCCAGCAGGGTCAGGTTCTCGATGTTGTACCCGTCGTCGTTCCACTGACGTAAAGTGAAGTCGATAAAGGACCGGATTTCATCGACGTCCCCCGCGGCAAGCATTCCAGGGCCGTAACTGTCATAGGTAAACTCGTTGACCACATCGCCGATGTTGTCGACGACGTAGATGTCCGCGCCGGACTGTCCGGTCATTTCGTCAGCGCCCGTCCCACCATCGAGGTATCCATTGCCGTTATTGGCCGACAATGTGTCATCACCAGCCTCGCCAAAGAGCGATGCATTGGTGCTGATGCCAAACAGCTTGTCATTTCCGCCACCGCCATAAAGCTCATCGACTGACCCCGGGTCGGTTTGGGAGCCTACGTTGGAGAGCGCAGAAAGCTCATCCGCACCTTCTCCCCCACGCAGTGTGTCCTGTCCCAATCCGCCAAACAGGGTATCATTGTTGTCCCCACCCTCAATGACGTCATCACCTTCGAGGCCATAAATCGTGTCGGCGCCCGCGAAACCTTGCAGCGTATCATTGGCCGACGTGCCGACAATGAAGTCATCCGGTGGTGTGCCGGTTGTTGTTCCGGCCATATCGGTGATTGCGAGGGTATATGTGCCAAGGGATCCAAACCCGCCGCTGGCTTCGAGATAGAAAACACCGGTATACCGCGCGGTGAATGTCACAAGACTGTTTGATGTGCTGGCGTTCGCGTCGTTGTTGCTTGTGCCAAAATAGTTAACGCCGGTGTTGCTAAAGACGCCGCCGAAAAAGGGGTCGGTCAAGGTGCCTTCAAAGGTGTCCAGACCCCGCTGTTCGATCTGGTAGACCCGACCCGCAACCAGGTTGACCGCAAACCAGTCCTCGTCGCCAAACACCTCGATCTCTCCGGTGGCGGTTCCCCCCACTGCGATGGTGCCTGTCGTCGTAAGGTCGTTGGTAAAATCATCGGCCATGGAGAGTTCTCTTTTCTTGAATAATTATTGGGCGGACCGCCTCAGGCGGAGGCCAGGTAATGTTCGGCCAGCGGGGTTCGGAATTGGTCGGAAAAGGCGTTGAGAATCCACGAAAATGTCGCGGGGGGCCTGTGCTGTACCCAATGCGTCAGGATGGCGCGCGTTGCCGGATCACCTGACAAGGGTGCAGCTGCCCAAGAGCTGTTACGAAGGCTTGCTTCAGCCACCCCAGGACCGGAGAGTCCTGCGCCAACGGTTGCAAGCAGCAGAGTTTTTATCTGGTTCACTTTTGTTCCAATCCAGCAAAAAGACGGAATCATGCAGCGCGTATTTGTGCCCCCCAACACCAAACCTTGTCCGACCGTATCGGCATCCCACTGTTCAGTCACGCATAATGTGGTCTCAACGGTTCTGGGCTCCGACTCGCCCAAACATCAGGCTCCGATCGAAGCGGGAGGGTTGACAGGCGAGAGGGCGATAAGGATTACCCGTTGGGCCACTGATGACCCGCTCGGCAGGGGCTGCCGGATTGGCGCCCGCACCCGTCGTGGCGCAGGACGGCGTGTTGCCAGATCAACCGGGCCACCGTATTAAGAAAAATGCGAGTAAGTTTGATTTACTTCAGGAATATTCAAATTGGCGATCAAAGTCGAAATGCTCAAATGCTTCACCATGGTTGCCACACATGGCAGCCTGTCCGACGCAGCCGACGCGCTTGGCCGAACGCCATCTGCGGTTTCAATGATGCTCAAACAATTCGAGGATCACGTTGGGTCTGCCCTTTTCGAAACCGCGCGCAAGTCACGTCTGACCCCCATAGGAGAGCTCATCCTTGCCGAGGCACGCCGCGAAGTGGCCCACTTCGAAAAGACGGTGTCGGTGATCGAAGGACTGGCCCGTTCCGAGCTTGGGTATCTGAGGCTGGCTGCAACCCCGTCGGTGGCAACGACGGTGATGCCCCCGGTGATTTTTGCGTTTGCCGGAAAATACCCGAAAGTCCAGATCGACCTTCGTGATATGGATTCAGCAGCCATCGCCCGCGAATTGGAGCGCGAACGGGTCGACATCGGGTTTGGCTCTTTTCCCGACGTAGAAGGGATGCGGCGCACCGAACTGTTCAGTGATGCCTTTGGCGTGGTGTGCCGTAAGGATCACCCACTTGCGCAAAGCTGGGATCAATTTGCCTGGCGTACAATGGGCGACCATACCATGATCGCGAACGGTTTGTGCGGTCAGATCACGGATCCCGATTTCGCCCCGATGCTGGCCAATTCCCGGCTGATGGTGCGCAACATGGCGTCCCTGCTGGGGCTGGTACGGCAAGGGGTCGGGATCACGGTCCTGCCTCGGTTGACGGTGGCGGGTTTGCTTGATGAATTTGCCTTCTTGCCGCTTGCCGATGTCACGGCCCGCCGAACGGTCCATATGATGTCCAGACCGGTCAACCGTCTGACGCCTGCGGCGCGGGAATTCCTTACCCTGATTGCCGGGATGAAGCGCAATGGCACCCTTGTACCGGATCAAAGATTTCAGAACAACTGAAGATAATTACAATTAATTCTAAATGATTGAATCAATTCGCTGGGGTATCTTTCCCCTGCGCGCACCCGCCGCGCCTTACCGAAGGGATACATCATGCAAAACGCCAATCAGAACTACATCGCCGGTGAATGGGTGGCGGGCGCATCTGAGATCGAGAACCGCAACCCGTCAGACATCAGTGACCTGATCGGGATGTTTGCACAGGCGACCCCGGATCAACTGGAGCAGACACTGGATCAGGCAGAGCGGGCGCAGGCCGAATGGGCCGCCTACGGAATCGAACGCAAATACAATGTTCTGATGGCCATTGGCACCGAAATGATGGACCGGGCCGAAGAGTTGGGCAGGTTGCTGTCGCGCGAAGAGGGGAAGCCGCTGGCGGAGGGGAAAGGCGAGGTTTACCGGGCCGGTCAATTCTTCACGTATTACGCGGCGGAAACACTGCGCCAGTTGGGCGATACGGCGGACTCGGTCCGCGAGGGGATCGAAATCGACGTGCGCCGCGAACCCGTGGGCGTCGTGGCGGTCATCTCACCGTGGAACTTTCCAACAGCGACGGCCTCGTGGAAGATCGCACCAGCCCTTTGTTATGGCAATGCTGTGGTCTGGAAACCGGCAAATGTGACACCTGCCTCTGCGGTTGCCCTGGTCGAGATCATCGCGCGCCAGGACATTCCCAAGGGCCTGGTCTCTTTGGTGATGGGCGCAGGAGCGGCCATTGGCCAACGGCTGGTCGAAAGCCCCAGGGTCAATGCCATCAGCTTTACCGGCTCGGTTCCCGTCGGCAAGGGCATCGCGGCGAGCGCCATCCAAAACCTGACGCGCGTGCAGATGGAGATGGGCTCAAAGAACGCGCTTGCCGTGATGGATGATGCCGATCTGGATCTGGCGGTGTCGCTGGCCCTGGGCGGCGCGTTTGGCGGCTCTGGCCAGAAATGCACAGCATCCTCGCGGTTGGTGGTGCATCAATCGGTACATGATCAGTTTGTCGAAATGCTTGTGGCCGGTGCCAGGGCAATGAAGGTGGGCCATGCGCTGGAGGCCGGCACGCAGATGGGGCCAATTGTCTCTGAACAGCAGTTGAAAGAGAACCTCGCCTATGTCGACCTCGCCGCCTCCGAAGGAGCCGAGCTGCTTTGCGGCGGCCAGCGTCTGGAGATGCCGCAGGAAGGATATTACATGTCACCGGGCGTTTTTGTGGGCACCAACAACGACATGCGGATCAACCGCGAAGAGATGTTTGCGCCCCTGGCCTGTGTCATCCCCGTCGGCGGATATGAAGAAGCATTGCATGTCGTCAACGACACCAACTTTGGCCTGACAGCGGGCATCGTCACCACCAATCTGGCCCGCGCCACCCATTTCCGCCGCAACGCGCAATCGGGATGTGTGATGGTTAATCTGCCAACGGCCGGCACCGATTATCATGTACCCTTCGGTGGCCGAGGCGACAGCTCTTATGGGCCGCGTGAACAGGGCCGGACAGCCGCAGAGTTCTACACGATCGTAAAGACGTCCTACATCGCGTCGGGGACACCGCTATGATGCGTATCGACAATCTTCAATATGCCAACTGGTCCGAAAAGATCTTTCGCCAGATGCGGGAAGGTAATGTGGATGCGGTGCATGTGACCATCGCCTACCACGAGACATTCCGCGAGACGGTGCTGAACTTCGAGCAATGGAACCGCTGGTTCGAGCAATACCCCGATCTGATCCTGAAAGGTCAGTGGGCGTCCGATGTTGAACGGGCGCGCGAAACCGGGCGCACCGCGATCTTTTTCGGGTTTCAGAACCCAAGCCCCATCGAAGACGACATCGGACTGGTCGAAATCCTGCACAGCCTTGGTGGGCGCTTCATGCAGTTGACCTATAACAACCAGTCCCTGCTGGCGACGGGCTGTTACGAAGCGGAGGACACCGGCATCACCCGTATGGGCCGTCAGGTCATCAAGGAGATGAACCGGGTCGGACTGGTGGTCGACATGAGCCACTCTGCGGATCGGTCGACAATTGAGGCGGCCGACCTTTCGCAGCGCCCGATCACGATCACCCATGCAAACCCATATGCCTGGTCTGCGGCCCTGCGCAACAAGAAGGATGATGTCATCCGCGCGGTGACCGAAAATGGCGGGATGATGGGGTTTTCGGTCTACCCGCATCATCTGAAAGACAAATCCGACTGCACATTGGAAAGTTTCTGCGAAATGATCGCGCGCACAGCCGAGAAATTCGGCACCCGGAACTTCGGGATCGGAACGGATCTTTGCCAGGATCATCCCGACAGCGTGGTGGAATGGATGCGTGTGGGCCGCTGGAGCAAGGAGATAGACTATGGCGAAGGGTCCGCATCTGCGCCGGGCTTTCCGCCGATGCCCGGATGGTTCAACGACAACCGCGATTTCGGAAACATCGAGGCGGGGTTGCGCGCAACAGGATTGAACGATGCGGAGGTCGCAGGGATCATGGGCGACAACTGGCACAGGTTCTATGCGGAAAATTTCACACCGATGCCTTGAACGGGAGGTCAAGAAATGAAGCAGCAGACAGAGACAATACAGACCATTGCCAAACGTGACCCTGCGCTCGTCATGCGGCTTTCGCGGCTGGGATCATTTCATCAATCGCGCCTGTCTTTCATGCGTATCCTGACCCGTCGGATGATCCGCGAAAACTGGCGATTTTCCCGCCCGATCTTTGAATTCGACGACAAAGGTGTGGGCCAGGCGGTCTATTGCGCGCATACGCCCGACCGTATCTATTCCCTCATTGCCTTTGGCCATGACCTGCCGGCCGAAGCCCGGTCAGACAGGGTGATTGCCGAGGCCTGGGATAGCACCTTCACACTATTTGACGGGGTTCCGAGCGAGGCCGACATCGCGCGGTTGCGGCAGAATATTCCGCTTCAGGAGGCCGGTCGCGTAACCGAAAAGGAGCTGTCCGTATCGCGCGCCAACCGCTCGGTGCGATTGTGGGATCATGTCGTGTCCAGTCTTGCAGCGGGCAAGCAGCCCGACCAGAACCAGATGAACAAGGTCGGTTATCTGATGCGAACCACGGCGGTCTACGGATCGGGCAAACTGGGCGCTGCGGACCGCGAGATGATCGCCGATCGTCCCGAATGCAGCGCGCCGTTTCAGATCGAAATGCTGTCGGTCTTTCTGACCCGGACCTATGTGCGTGATCTGGTTCAGCATCTCGCCACCCTCAAGGGAGGTGACAGAGCGGCAAAGCTCGATCCGGGGATTGCGCGCAGCATGGGGATCGGAAATTCCACCGGGCTTGGTATGGCGCCATTCCTTGTCAATCATCCGATGTTGTTCAACAACTGGATCGCAGCACGAGAAGAGGCAATTGCCACAGTACGCAATCTGCCTTCCGCCACAGGGGCCGCAGTTGCAGTGTTTCGCAGCCTGCTGGGGCGGTCGTTGGTATCGGCAGACATCTGGCATTCCGAGCACCCGATTCAGATTGAAAAGCTCAAGCAGCTGCGCAGCGACCTGGGCAGATTGAACGCCCATGTTGAGCGGGCTGATTTGCAAAACGCGCGGCCCTGGGACCGTTTGTACAGATGGGCCGAGGCCGAGCTGGGCGAAGACGCGCAGGAATGTCTGGCGTCATTGATGCTGGAACCATACGGCCCCCTCGTAGATCATTTGGCCGATCAGATGTCGGACGGCAAACCGGGTGCCTTCCGGATTGATGGCACGCAGCCTGTGGCCGATTTGCGCGCGATACTCGAGCGCGCCTATGGCTGGGCGCTTCAGATCAATTGGGACGAGAAAGAGCATTGTGCGCGTGCCTGGTATGTCTCGGAGGAAAAGTTGGAGCCGCGTCTGGGTGAACGGTTTGAAGAACCTATCGCGCCTTATGAACAACCGCTGGCGCCGGGCAGGGATGCCGCCGCGCTTTATGCGGCGCTGAGGGACGTGGACAGCGATGCCAGCCTGGCGGCCTTTCTTCTGGCCCATCCAGAGCACCGCCATACCGTCCGCCGCGCACAAATTGTAGACCGTGCGCCCTATGCTGAAATTCGTGACAACACGATCGGGTCGGACCTTGTCCCGATTGACATGTTGCGCTGCAAGCTGGCCTTCTTTGGAGCCACGCATTTTGATCCGAGGTCAGATCGCTGGGTGCGGATATGTATGTTTGGCAACGCGCCCTACCCGGAAGAATTACAGCAAAACCAGGACGATGACTGGTCCTATCCACCGTTGGTGAAGGGGGGCAAATGAGCCATTCTCTGAATGAAATCGAAGCCCATGCCAAACGCGCAGCCCGCGGTGCCGGTCTGTCCTGGGGCATGTCCGAGGAAGCCGGCAAGGCCACCCGGTGGCTTGCCTCTCATGATCTGGCGGGGCCGGCGCTGCTGTCTGCGGTGCTGACGAAAAATGATGGCCAGCCCCACGCTCAGGTCGCGCCCGCTGCATTGAATGGCGCATGGCGCGCACCCGCCGGTGATTTATGCCCCTTTGCCGCGGGCGTGACCCTTAACGATTGTGCAGATCGGCTTT
>CAXBKL010000110.1:0-12358 GCA_963976125.1 uncultured Sulfitobacter sp.
CCTTTGAATTGGTGCATATGGTACGCGGATTGCGCGGTGATGCGACCAAATTTCTGTGACACCGGACAGCACCGGCGCACCGTACACCCAGACAACAGGTTTTCCGAACCGGCGGCGGTGGTCAGAAAGTCCTTGCAGCGCGGCACGTCGTATCCCGCCGGCGTCAACGCCCCGGACCGACAGGCCGTTGTGCAGGGTTTTGTATCGCAGGTCATGCAGGGATTGGGCGGTGATGGCGGCAGGTCGATCCGTTCCGGCAATCCCAACGCCCCCCGAAAGGAAACAAACAGACCCGCAGTGTCATGCACAAGGAAGTTCACAGGCGCCGCGTGGATCCGGCCAGTGCGCAGCGCCCAGGCATAGAAGGGCTTAAAAGGCGGCCCGCCAAAGGGATAGAGGGGGTGCGCGCCCAGCATGGTCGCCCATGCATCTATCACCCGTTTGGACCACCGATCCATGGGGTCAGGAGTGCCATCACGCCATTCCGGTGTTTGGCAGAACGCAGGCCAGAACGCCGGCTCGTCGGGGCCGAGCATCAGCAGGGTCTTGCATCCCTCAGGAGCCTTGTCGGCGGGGCCGGGGTGAAATCCGCCCAGGATAATCAGATGGCGCGCCCGCGCCTCGCGTTGCAGGCGAGCGTAGGTCATCCGCGCCGGATGATACTGCCCGCACCGTGTTCGGTGAACAGTTCAAGCAGACAGGCATTGGGCGCACGCCCGTCAAGGATCACGGCCGCCCGCACGCCACCTTCAAGCGCTTCAAGCGCGGTCTGTGTCTTGGGGATCATGCCCCCGGCGATGGAGCCATCCGCAATCATTTCGTTGATCTGTGTGGCGGTCAGTTCGGTCAGAACCTCCCCTTCGGCATTCCGCACCCCATCCACGTCGGTCAACAGCAGCAGGCGATCGGCCTGAAGGGCGGCCGCGATGACACCAGCGGCGGTGTCGCCGTTGATGTTGAAAGTCTGTCCGGAGATTCCCATGCCCAGTGGGGCAATGACGGGAATGATGTCCTTGTCCGCCAGATCCCGCAGCACACGCGGATCGACTTTGACCGGCTTGCCAACAAGCCCCAGCGCCGGGTCTTCGGGTTCGCAGATGATGAGCCCGCTGTCCTTGCCCGACAGGCCCACCGCGCGGCCACCCTGTTCAGAGATCGCCTGAACGATACGGGAATTGACGACACCGCTCAGCACCATTTCAACCACTTCCATGGTTGCCGCGTCGGTCACCCGCTTGCCATTCACAAACTCCGACTGAATATCCAGCCGTTTAAGCATGTCGTTTATCATCGGCCCGCCGCCGTGTACCACAACAGGGTTCAGTCCGACCTGACGCATTAGGGTGACGTCGCGGGCGAATTCCTGCATGGCTTCGTCGCTGCCCATAGCATGACCGCCCAGCTTGATAACAACAGTCGCATCGGCATACCGTTGCAGGTAGGGCAACGCCTGACTGAGTGTCTTGGCCGTGGTGATCCAGTCGCGGTTCATGTCTTGGGTTCTCATTTTTATTCCAGCGTTGCGATAATGGCCCGCAATGTGGGGATACCCCAGCCCTTTTCGGAACTGGTCACGACAATTTCGGGATAGGCGGCGGGGTGTTTGGAAAGGGCGGCACGCACCTGATCCAGCACCTGTTCGCGTTCCTTTTCCTTGACCTTATCGGCCTTGGTCAGGACCACCTGAAAGGTGACCGCAGCGCTGTCGAGCAGGCTCAGGATCTCGTCGTCGACCTTTTTCACGCCGTGGCGCGCATCAATCAGTACAAAAGCACGGCGCAGGGTCTGGCGCCCCTGCAGGTATTGCTTCAGCAGGCGTTGCCATTTTTCCACCACCGGCAGCGGCGCATTGGCAAAGCCATAGCCGGGCAGGTCTACAAGATAGTGGCTGTCGCCTGCGGTGAAAAAATTGATCTCTTGTGTGCGGCCCGGCGTGTTGGAGGCGCGTGCGAGCGCCTTCATCCCGGTCAGCGCATTGATAAGGGTGGATTTTCCGACATTGGACCGACCGGCAAAGCATACCTCCATCCGGTCCGGGTCCGGCAGGCCGGACATTGCAACAACACCTTTGACAAATTCGGTTTCCCCAGCGAACAGGAGCCTGCCCTGTTCTGCGACCTGAGGATCGGGGTCTTCGGCGATGGGAAAAGGCAGAGCGGTCATATTAGCACCGCCGCATCGCCCAACCGAATGTTCCCTGTTTCCATCACTTCAGCGTAAACGCCAAAATCCGAATGGCCAAAAGATCTTTCCAACGTGCCGGTCGTATCCGCATCCCGCAAGCCAGTGTACGGGTTCGCGGTGGTATGTGCGCAGCGTTTGATGGGTTCGCGAATGCGCAGTACGGCTCCGCCGATCCGCAAATCATGGCCTATCCAGTCAAACTCGGCCCACGGGTCGGGACCGTCCAACCAGATGTTGCCGCGCCAACGTTCGATCTCAAGCGGGCTGCCGATGGCCTGTTCAACGGCGCGGTGCGTTGCGGTGGTCATGATGGAAATGGAAGGGTAGGCGCTGTCGGTCATGCCGCGTGTTGCCGCAGTGACAATGGCCGCGGGCCGGGCGCGGTTTTCGGGGCAGAGCGGGGCGATCCAGTCCAGAAAAGCCGCCACATCGTCGGCGTCATCAGGATGAACAACCACTTCGCCCAAATCACGGTGGGAGAGGGTCACAGCGCGCTTTTCTTTGTCCAGCGTCGCCCAGAGACCCGCCAGCCCCGGCGTTCGGGCACCAATCATGAAGTTGTGGCACGGCGCCCATTTGGCGTCGGCTGCATCAAATTTGCTGTTTTCATGGGTCACGGCCCAGGTGCGGTCCCAGGGCATCGTCTGTCCCTGGGTCAGCGTCACAGCCTCAATGCTCTCGCGTCCGTGGCTTTTGATCGGGTGCCGAAAGAGCGCAGAGACCTGCATCACTTCCCGCCCTTTTTGGCGGGTGACTTGGCGTCTTTTTCGGCGTCCTTTTTCTTGCGCTTGAAGCTGCCCGTGATGTTGCCCAGCAGGTCCGGTTTGTAGCCCTGGCTGCGCATGATCAGGTATTGCTGGGTAAAGGTGATGGTGTTGTTCGCGATCCAGTAGACCACCAGCCCTGAGGCAAAGCTGCCCAGCATGAACATGAACACCCAAGGCATCCAGGCAAAGATCATCTGTTGGGTGGGGTCGGTGGGCGCGGGGTTCAGCTTCTGTTGAAGCCACATGGAAATGCCCAGCATCAGCGGCAAGATACCGATAAAGACCAGCGCCATGATCGACCCCGCTTCCGGTCCGGGGAAGGGCAGCAGACCCCAGATGTTCAGGATGGAGGTCGGGTCGGGGGCGCTCAGGTCCTGGAATGGTCCAAAGAACGGCGCGTGGCGCAGCTCAATCGTGACAAAGATCACCTTGTACAGAGAGAAGAAGATCGGAATTTGAAGCAGGATCGGCAGACAGCCAGCGGCGGGGTTCACCTTTTCCTTCTTGTAGAGCTCCATCATGCCCTGCTGCACCTTCTGGCGATCATCGCCAGCGGCCTCCTTGAGCTTTTCCATTTGTGGCTGAAGCTCTTTCATCTTGGCCATGGAGACGTAAGATTTGTAAGCCAGCGGGAAAAGAATTGCCTTGATAATCAGGGTCAGGCCAATGATCGCCCACCCCATGTTGCCGATCAGCTTGTTGATCTCGTGCAGCAGCCAGAAGATCGGCTTGGTCAGGAAGAAAAACCAGCCCCAGTCAATGCTGTCGACGAATTTTTCGACACCGCCCGCTTCGTAATCGCGCAGGATGCCCCATTCCTTTGCCCCGGCAAAAAGCTGGGTCTCGACGCTTGTTGTAGTGCCTGCGGCGACGTTTTGTGTCGGCAGTCGGGTCACGGCGCGGTAGACATCGGTGCGGGCATCATAGGTGAGCGCCTGGTCAAATGTCTGCCCAGCACCGGGGATCAGGATGGCCTGCCAGAAATGATCGGTAAAGCCGATCCATCCCTTTTTCACACCTTCCTTCACGATGGCCTGCCGACCCCATTTGGGGTTCATTTCCGCTTCCGAAATGCCATCCCAATCGGTTTCTGTCAGCTCTTCATCGGCAATGGCAACCGCCCCTTCGTGCAAGATGAAAAAGTTTTCAAGATCATCGGGTTGAGTGTGCTGCACAATCATTCCGTAAGGCGCGAGGGTGACCGGCGCCGTGCCATTGTTGGTGACCGTCTGGGTGAGGGTAAACAGATAGTTTTCATCGACCGCAATGGTCCGGCCAAACGTCTGGCCCGCGCCATTGTCCCAACTCAACGTGATCGGGGTGCCAACACCTAATATATCACCTCCGCTCAGCGTCCATTGGGTGTCCGGGCCGGGCACGGCATCAGGTTCAATGCCGTTTCCAGCGGCCCAGCCTTGCAAGGCGTAATAGGCATCAACAGTGCCCTGTGGCGACAACATGGTGACAATCGGTGCACCATCTTCGAGCGTTGTGCGGTAGTCCTTGAGCCGCAAATCATCAATGCGGCCCCCGACAAGCGAAACAGAACCAGACAGGCGCGGCGTTTCAATGTCTACTCTTGCAGCGGTTTCCAACGCGGTTGTTTCGGCCTGCGCCGCGTCGGCCAAAGGCGCGGGGGCGTCAGCGGAGGCAGGTGCAACCGGGACAACAGCTCCGGAGTCCTGCGCGGCAGGCACCGATGGGTCGATTGCCGTTCCTGAGTCGGGCGGAGGGAAGGCCACGAACCAGACGAGGATGACAACAAAACTGAGGGCTGTTGCGAGGATGAGATTCTTATTCTGTTCGCCCATGGGGACCGCCACCTGATCTATGTAGAAAGCTTTGGTGGGTTGAACAGAGTGCGGCCCTAAAGGTCAAGCGAATTCAGGACAATTGCGACGTTTGGGAGCGCAAGTTGGCCCCGATTCATCCACCTTGATGCGGCCAAGGTCGAAGGTCACCCGCCGATGGGCTGGAAATTCGGATCAGCCACCTTTTCCGTTGATAATCTGCGGCATATCCTGAAGCTTGGCGCTATGGCTGACGATCCAGTCAAGTGTCTGCTCAAAAGGCATCGGGCGCGCAATGCCGTAGCCCTGAACATGGTCACAGCCCAATTGTGCCAACACCGCGTGTTCCCCGACCGTTTCGACACCTTCGGCAAGTGTTTCGACCTCGAGCCGTTCCGCCATGGTCAGGATGGCGGCAATCATACGCTGCTGCTCAGGGTCGCGATCGGCCTTCATTACGAAGGAGCGGTCGATCTTGATCCGGCTGACCGAAAAACGCCGGATTGATGAGATGGAGGCGTGACCGGTGCCAAAATCGTCAAGATCAATTTGGCATCCCAGCGCGCCCAGTGCATTGATGTTGCGGGTAATCATGTCATCGGGTGCCAGGGCAACTACTGTCTCCAACACCTCGACCGCCAACCTGTCCGGGGTCAGATCAAAGCGGTCCAGTTCCCATTTGATCTTTTCCATGAGGTGAGGATTGCTTAGCTCCGACCCGGCAAAATTCACCCCGACCTGGGGCACGTCAACACCGGCGCTGTCCCATGCCTTGAGTGCGGCAAAGGAATGATACATCATCACCTCGGCCAACCGCTCAAGCAATCCGGCTTCCTCTATGGCGGGTAGAAATTCAATTGGCGGGATCATGCCCCGCTGGGGATGTGACCAACGTGCGAGGGCCTCAAACCCGGTAATGCGGCCCGTATCGGTCGAGATCTGCGGCTGGAACCACGGCTGTATCTGACCGCTGTCGAGGGCGTCGAGAACGTCATCGCGCAATTCGGCGCGGGTTTCCGTCTCAAGGCGCATCTTGTCCGAAAACGCCCTGATCGCGGACGGACCCTGTCGCTGCGCTTCGCGCAGAGCGGTGCTGGCCGCTTTCAGCCAGGCCGCACCGCTGTCAGCGGGGGCGCGCGAAACCTGACAAAACCCGATAGAAACGGAAATGTAGACTGAGACACCATCTATGGAAATCGGATCTTCAAGGGCGGCCTGCAGCCGGCCGGCCATCTGGATGCAGATCTCAAGATCCAGCTGCCGCGCCGATGCGGTGCAGGCGGCAAATCGTGCGTCCCCCATTTGCCCGACAACATCGTCCGCCCGAAGTGTAGCGATGATGCGTTCGCCGCTGCGCCGCACCACCGTATCGGCGGCGGATTGACCATAACGGTCGACCAGTTGTTGAAAATCCTCGATTGCCAGAAAAAATGTGGCGGCCTGCAAGTGATCTTGCCGGGTTGCGGTATAGGTCTGCTGCACCAGTTCCTCGAAAGCGTCGCGGGGATAGAGACCGTTAATGACAGAACGTGTCTGTTGCTGTCGCTGCTGAAACCCGCCACCGGCGAGATAGATCACCGGCACAAGCGCCGCGATGACGATCAGGGCCCCTTCGCCACCGAACCAGAAACCAGCAAGGGACAGGGCAGGAATAAAGGCAAGCGCGGGTGGCCCAGCAAAAACCGCCGCGAAACGCCGTCGCATCCGGGCCAGCATGGGCACCTGAAGCCAAGCCATCTTAATCCTCCTGCATCGCATATCGCGCAAACCGCGCTGCTATGCCCTTGTTAGGCCAGGCTGAATGAGTCGGCGGTTAACACGGCAGAGGTGTATCGTCGGGTTTTAGCTAAAATCGTCACTGTTCGGTGGTCAGACCCGCAAAATCAAACAGCTTTGGGTCCAGAAGATGCGACGGCCGCGCGTTCATCAGGGCACGGAACATCACCTGACGTCTGCCGGGGCTGTTCGTTTCCCAATTGTCCAGAATCTGTTTGACCTGCTGGCGTTGCAGCCCGTCCTGAGATCCGCAAAGGTCACAGGGAATGATGGGGTAATTCATCGCCCTGGCAAACCGGTCACAATCGGCTTCGGCGACATGGGCAAGGGGGCGATAGACAAAAAGGTCACCTTCTTCGTTGACCAGTTTTGGCGGCATGGTTGCCAATCGCCCACCATGAAAAAGGTTCATGAAAAATGTCTCAAGAATGTCATCGCGGTGGTGGCCCAGCACGACCGCTGTGCATCCTTCCTCGCGTGCGACCCGGTAGAGATTGCCCCGTCGAAGACGTGAGCAGAGAGCGCAAAACGTCCGGCCCTGGGGTATCTTGTCCATCACGATGGAATAGGTGTCCTGATACTCGACGCGGTGCGGCACACCCATCTTGTTCAGGAATTCTGGCAGCACCGTCGCCGGAAAACCGGGTTGCCCCTGATCCAGATTGCAGGCCAGCAATTCGACTGGCAAAAGCCCGCGCCATTGAAGTTCTTGCAGGACCGCGAGCAATGTATAGCTATCCTTGCCGCCAGACAGGCAGACCAGCCATTTTCCCCCCGGTTCTATCATCCCGTATTGGTCAATCGCTTCGCGCGTATGACGCACAAGCCGCTTGCGCAGCTTCTTGAACTCCGTGGTCTGGGGCGCGCCATGAAACAGGGCGTGGATGTCTTCGGGTTGATCCAACATACCGCCGCTTTAGGTCAAACGCGACAGCGCCGCAAGATTTTCGGGCGGCAATGACCTATCAAATGCGGATACGGCCTAATCGTCCGTGCGCCGCTCAGGCACTTCATCCATCCCGCTTCCGCCCCAGGGATGGCATCGCAATATCCGGCGTGCGGCAAGGTAGCCGCCCTTCAGGCCACCGTGCTTTTGCAAGGCTTCGAGCGCATAGGCACTGCATGTGGGATGGTATCGGCAATTATGTCCGACCCAGGGGCTGAACACCAAACGGTAGGCGCGCACAGGCACCGACAGCATATAGGCAAACGGGGTCATCTGGGGCGGCCATGCAGGATGTTGAGGGCCAGGAGGAAATCGGTCTGCAACTGGGCGAACATCAGGTTGGCTGTCGCGTCTTTGCGGCCGATGAGCACATAATCGTTGCCAGCCATACCATGTTCAGGAAGCGCCAATCGCGCAACTTCGCGCAGGCGGCGTTTCGCACGGTTGCGCGCGACGGCGTTGCCGACCTTTTTGGAACAGGTGAAACCAACGCGGATCAGGGCCGGATCAACGCCTTCATCCGCACGACGCCTGCGCATCTGCAAGACAAAACCGGGTTTGGCCACATGGGCGGCCCGGCTGGCGCGTTGAAAATCCGCGCGCTTGGTCAAGATCACTACGCGCGAAGAAACCGCCGGAGGCGTATCCCCGGCGCTGGCATGATTGCCAACTGAGGGGGCCTCCGGCGGTGTCAAATCGTTCACAGACTGTCGCGGTTTACGCGCTCAGCTTTTTCCGGCCTTGGGCGCGGCGTGAGTTGATGATCTTGCGGCCCGCTTTGGTGGCCATACGCGACCGAAAGCCATGGCGGCGCTTACGTACAAGGTTCGAGGGTTGAAAGGTGCGTTTCATCGCTCCGTCTCCACTTAGATACCGTCGTGCCACAAGGATTCGGCACACGACTTTCAATTCAAGCCCGGTCTCTACTGGTGCGCTGACAGCAAGTCAAACCCTCTGAGGCACAAAAGAGCAGGCGCCTGCAACATTTTCTCTGCCGTGACGTGGCGATATGTTTCAATAGGCCGGCAATTGACGGGTTTGCCTGCAATTCCTGTCACCTCAGATCAAGCGCCCGTGAGGGGGCTGTCGTGAGTGGTGCAAAACCGCCATGTAGGTTGGGAATGAAACGGATGCCCCCGGCAGAAATGGTGCCATAGATGACCGAAATGACCGAGTCCAAGCAACAAAAGTCGACTACAGGCCGCTATTTGCCGCTGATCGTGATCGCCGTGGTTGCCGTGATTGGTGCATTCACGCTGCCCGAGTACCTCAGTTTTGATGCCCTGCGCGACAACCGGGAGGCCCTGATTGCGATACGGGATGCGAATTTGGTGATGACGGTGCTGATGTTCATTGCGTTCTACATCGGGATTGTTTCCTTTTCCCTGCCGGGAGCTGCCATTACGACGCTGACGGGCGGGTTCCTGTTTGGCATCGCCTTTGGCACCTTGATAAACATTACCGGCGCCACCCTGGGGGCTGTGGTCATCTTTCAGGCGGCGCGCATGGGGCTGGGAGAACGGCTCAGGGACCGCATGGATGCCTCTGAGGGTGTGGTGGCCAAGATCAAGAAGGGCATTGACGACAACCAATGGTCGATGCTGTTTTTCATCCGCCTGGTGCCTGCGGTCCCGTTCTTTGTCGCGAATTTGATCCCTGCCTTTGTGGGCGTGCCGCTCTATCGTTTTGTGGTCTCGACCTTCGTAGGGATCATTCCGGGTTCGTTGGTGTATACCTCCGTTGGGGCGGGCCTGGGTGAAGTATTCGCCAGGGGCGAGACGCCCAACCTCGGCATCATATTCGAGCCGCATATCCTGTTGCCGATCCTTGGGCTTTGTCTGCTGTCGGTGCTGCCTGTCATTGTAAGAGCCATCTCCGGCAAAAGGAATCTGAGCTGATGAAACGTATCAAGACCGACGTCCTTGTCATTGGGGCCGGGTCCGGCGGGCTTTCTGTGGCGGCGGGGGCGTCGCAAATGGGGGCGGATGTTGTCCTGCTTGAGGGGCACAGGATGGGCGGGGATTGCCTGAATTTCGGCTGCATCCCCTCCAAGGCGCTGATTGCGACGGGCAAGGCCGCCCATGCGCAGCGCCACAGCGTGCAATATGGTGTCGCGGGTGCCGCAGGTGCGGTCGACTACGCCGCCGCCAAGGACCATGTGGCGGATGTGGTTGCACAAATCGAGCCGATGGACAGCCAGGAACGGTTTGAGGGGTTCGGGGTCACCGTGATCCGCGAATACGGGCACTTCATCTCGGCCAGCGAAGTGCAGGCGGGAGAGATCATTATAAAAGCCCGCCGCGTGGTGATTGCGACCGGGTCATCGCCGCTGGTTCCGCCCATTCCGGGGCTGGAAACCGTCCCGTATGAAACCAACGAGACCCTTTTTGAGCTGCGCGAGAAACCTGACCACCTTTTGATCATCGGCGGGGGGCCGATTGGCATGGAAATGGCACAGGCACATATCCGCATGGGCTGTCAGGTCACGGTGATCGAAGGGGCCAAGGCGCTGGGCAAGGACGATCCAGAACTGGCAGCGGTTGTTCTCGATACCCTGCGTGACGAAGGCGTTGTGATCGAAGAAGACGCGTTGGCCGCCGAGATCCGCGGTGCGGCGGGGGCGATCGAAGTGGAGGCCAAGGATGGCCGGGTCTTCAGGGGGTCGCATCTGCTCATGGCGGTTGGCCGCTCGCCCAACACCGATCGGCTGAACCTCGAACAGGCCGGCATTGAACCGACGCGCACCGGGATCAAGGTGGACGCAGGCCTGCGCACCACGAATCGCAAGGTCTATGCCATTGGCGACGTGGCGGGTGGGCTGCAATTCACCCATGTTGCCGGGTATCATGCGGGGGTAATCATCCGGTCGATGCTTTTTGGGCTGCCGTCGCGCGCAAAGACATCCCACATCCCCTGGGCGACCTATACCGACCCCGAACTGGCGCAGATCGGGCTGACCGAAGCGCAGGCAATCGAACAACATGGTGACGCGCTGGAAGTGGTCCGCTTCCCCTATCATCACAACGATCGCGCCATCGCTGAACGCAAGACAAAGGGGTTGATAAAGGTGATGGTGCTAAAGGGCCGACCGGTCGGGGTGTCAATCGTTGGCTATCAGGCAGGCGAATTGATCAACCTTTGGGCGCTGGCACTGGCAAACAACATGAAAATGAGCCAGATTGCCGCCATGGTATCCCCGTATCCAACGATAGGCGAAGTGAACAAGCGTGCCGCCGGCGCCTATTTCAGTCCGCGTCTGTTTGAAAGCGATATGGTCAAGAAGGTCGTTGGGTTTGTCCAACGTTTCCTGCCGTGACGGGCAAGCGGAGCGTTTGGTAGGCCATGTTCAATTCCCTTTCCGGTCGATTGGTTCTTTTGACGGTTATCTTTGTCATGTTGGCCGAAGTGCTGATATTTGTGCCGTCCATTGCCCGTTTTCGGGAAGACTACATGCTGAACCGGCTGGAACGTGCACAGATTGCCTCTCTGGCACTGTTGGCCGATGATATGCTTGACCCGGCACTGGAAGATGAACTTCTCAAGAACGCCGAAGTGTTCAATGTGGTCCTGCGCCGCGATGAGGTGCGTCAATTGATGTTATCAAGTGACATGCCAAAGCCCATCACCAGAACATTCGATCTGCGGGATGCAGGTGCCTGGACCCTGATACGGGATGCATCGGCGCGGATCGTGAATACCGAGGATCAGGTGATCCGCGTGATTGGTGCCCCGGTGCGCGACGCCGGGCTGCTGATCGAGATTACCATGGAAACCCGCCCGCTGAGAATGGCGATGATTGACTATGGCATCCGTATTCTGATTCTATCGGCGGTGATTTCCGTGATCACGGCGGCGTTGCTGTTCTTTGCGATGCGGGCATTGATCCTGAAGCCGATCAAGGGGGTCGTGGGGCATATGCAGCGCTATGCCCGCGCCCCGGAAGACGCACGGCGGGTCATTGAACCCTCCGCCAGCGTGACCGAACTGCGCGAGGCGGAACTGGCCTTGCGCACGCTGCAGACAGATTTGACGCAGGCGCTCAAGCAAAAGGAGCGGTTGGCGCAGCTGGGGTCTGCGGTCAGCAAGATCAGCCACGATTTGCGTAATATCCTGACCTCGGCACAGCTTTTTACCGATCGGATAGAAATGTCCGAAGATCCGCTGGTCAAACGGATGGCACCGAAACTGGTTGGGTCCATCACGCGGGCGGTGCACCTGTGTGAAAGCACACTGGCTTTCGGCAAGGCAGAAGAGCCGGGGCCGACCCTGACCATGGTGTCTCTGGCCGAACTCATGGACGACGTGGTCGAAAGTGAACAATTGGCGAGCCGGGAACACGCCATCAGCTATGATGTGCAGGTGCCGCCGGGTCTGATGGTGCGTGCCGATCCCGAACAATTGTACCGTGTCGTTTCCAACCTGGTGCGCAATGCCCGGCAGGCCCTTGTGGCGGCGGGCACCGGGGGCGAGATTTCTGTTCAGGCCGACGACACCGAGGCGGCCTGGAGCATTGAGGTCACCGATAGCGGACCGGGCCTGCCTGCCAAGGCGCAGGAACATCTCTTTACCCCGTTTCAGGGTGGTGCGCGCAAAGGCGGTTCCGGCCTCGGGCTGGCCATTTCGGCGGAATTGGTCAAGGGACATGGCGGGCACCTGAGGCTGGCGCGCACCGGCCCGGAGGGAACAGCCTTTCGCATCACCCTGCCAAAGGGCGACGGCACCCTTTAGGCCCCCGATACGCGCGGGTCATGAAAGACCTTGGAAAATGGGGTTGCAAACTGCTTTGTGTCCGAATACATGCTCCCTCAGTGGACCGATAGCTCAGCTGGATAGAGTACTTGACTACGAATCAAGGGGTCGGGGGTTCGAATCCTCCTCGGTCCGCCACCACCCCA
>CAXBKL010000111.1:0-12350 GCA_963976125.1 uncultured Sulfitobacter sp.
TGTTGTTGCTGAGCGATGTTGATGCCGTCTACCATGGCATTGGGTCCGAACACCCTGCGATACCAACTTCGTTGTCTGCGCAAGACAGGCTGATTTTTTGTACCCCGCAGTGTCGATGGCTCAGAAAACCTCTGCCGCAGCCACATGTACCAAGGCAGGCGAAATGACCGAAAACGGGCGATTGCACAATGCCGTCGAAAGTATGAATCGATCCGCAGACCTGCGGTTTTCATGTTCAAACAAAGGGAAACCAAATGAATATTGTTGAATACGGTAAAGCGGCTATTGGTGTCATTGCCTTTGCGATGTCGTCTTTGGGCACGGCAGCCAATGCGACATCCCATTCGGAACAGGCGTCCGATACCCTTATGGCCAAGGGTCTGGCCCTTCCAGCGATGGATGCCGCCAATGGCCGGCGACTGTTCGCTTCGAAAGCATGTGTCGTCTGCCATTCTGTGAACGGGGTCGGCGGCGAGGATGCCCCGATGCTGGATGCTGAATTCATGGATGGGCCGATGAATCCATTCGAATTTTCCGCCAACATGTGGCGCGGTGCCGAAACCATGGTGATGATGCAGCGCGAAGAGCTGGGCTATGTGATCGAATTGTCGGGTCAGGAACTGGCTGACATCACCGCATTTGTCCACGACGCCAAAGAACAGGCGGTATTTTCGACCGAGGATATACCGGAGGACATTCAAGAACTGATGGAACATGCCGAAACCGAAGAATAGGACGGCGACGATCACGACTGAGGGCGATCAGCCCCGTTTAGCCGCGGCGATCAACCCAATTCCACACGAAGAAAGAGGACAAAATGCAAGCTCAGGACATCATGACGAAAAGTGTCATTTCAGCGGGGGCTGATGCAACTGTTGAGCAGGTTATCGGGCTAATGATGGAAAACCATATCAGCGCCGTCCCGATCCTGGACGATGCTGGCACCATTATCGGTCTTGTCAGTGAGGGTGACCTGATGCGCCGGGTCGAAGGGGCCAACAAGACCCACAAATCGTGGTGGCTGTCGCTGTTTTCAGGCTCTGACAACACGCCGCAGAATTTCGTCGCATTGCGTGGGCGTCACGCCCGCGACATTATGACCCCCAAGGTTGAAACCGTTTCCCCTGACACGCCCGTCGCGGATATTGCCCGGCTGCTTGAAGAGAAACGGATCAAGCGTGTTCCGGTCGTCGATGATGGCGAACTGGTCGGACTTGTCAGCCGCGCCAACCTGTTGCAGGCCCTTGCGCGGGTGCCGGTCGTGTCGGTTGATCCGTCCACCAGCGACCGCGAAAAACGAGAAGTCGTTCTGGCGGCGCTGACGCAGGTGCCAGGTTTGAACCCGGTGCATCTGAACGTTGTTGTCGACGGCGGTTACGTCGACGTCTGGGGCCTGGCCGGATCGAACGCCGAAGAAAAGGCTGCGCGCGTAGCACTCGACAACATAGACGGCATTGGCGAGTACTCGCTCAATCTCGGCCGGGTGCCGGACTACGCATGGGGCATATAGGATTGACCTCGTCGCCGCATTGAGATCAAAAGCACAGAAACCAACCCGAAACGACGTGAGCACTTTCGGAAACACCTGACGTATCAGACGTTGCCTGACGCAATGGATTTTGACGCGCCAGGTGGTAATCTGCGTATCAGGTGTTCCGAGAAATGTTTTAACAACCAAAGAGAAGGGCAACAGCATGTGCCTATCCGCCGAAGTCAGCTTTGCCGCCAGTGTTTTCCTTGTCGGAGGCGGAGCCTTTGCGACATGGAAAGCCACGCAAATCAATATGCGGTACGTGCCGGTAGCACTGATGCCGCTCTTTGCAGGCATTCAGCAATTCATGGAAGGCAATGTCTGGGTTGGCGTCAACGGCGGTGACCCCTTCACGGTGTTGTGGGGGGCGATGGGTTTCATCTTTTTCACATGGTTCATGTGGCCGATATGGATCCCCATTTCCGTCTATGTTCTGGAACCACCCGATAGCCCGCGCAAAAGACTGTTCTTGCTGTTTTCGATGATCGGCATCGCCTTTGGGCTGCTTCTTTACATCCCCCACGCCGTCAACCCTGATTGGGTCAATGTCAGCGTCAACCGGGATTCGCTGGCCTATGAGGGCACGATGCTGCTGGACTACATGATGCCGCGCTGGGTGACTTATGTCATTTATCTGTTCCTGATTATCGCGCCCCCCCTGCTGTCGCGTTATCTTCACATGCGGTTTTTCGGTGGCACCATAATTGCAGTTGTAATCGTTGATATTCTGCTGTTGCGCTATGCCTACATCTCATTTTTCTGTCTGCTGGCGGGACTTGGGACATTGCATCTGATCTACATCATCTTGCGCAACAAATGCGCCCGCGAATGTCCGATGCTGTTCGCCTGATGTATGAAGGGTCGGCGGCGCAATATGCCATCTCCAATTCCTGTGCCATTCAGAATGGCATACAGAACGTCGGAGAATTCGCGGGCCTGAACAGGTGGCGGCCACCGGCGAGTATCTGATACAATTTGCACGACGTGCAGTTTCAAAAAGGTCGGGAGTGTCCTGTTGTTTTATTCAATCGTTCTGTCGGCGGTTGCTGTCCTTTCCAGCACATGGATACATCTATCTGTCATGCGCTGGATTTCGGGCGGTATGGCGAAGGTGCCATTGCTTCCGTCCAGCCGTGTGATGCTGGCTGTCCTGATCCTGTTTGTGGCCCACTTCGCCGAGATTGCGATTTTTGCGGCGGGATTCGGCATCGGTCAACAGGTTCTGAACTTGGGGGGCTTTTCCGGTGAGAGCGTTGAAACGGTCCTGGATTATTTCTATTTCTCGGCTGTCAGCTATACATCCCTCGGCCTTGGCGACATTTTTCCCAAAGATCACCTACGGTTTCTGACGGGGGTCGAGGCGCTGAATGGTCTATTGCTCATTGCCTGGTCGGGCGCATTTCTTTTTGCGATGATGAACCGGCTTTGGGATTGGCCGCCCTGTGCCGAGCCCGATCAAACCGCAAATCGAAAACGGTGATGCGCTGCCCTGGCCTGTCAAATGCCCCGATGGCCCTTAGGAAGAAGCCTCAGCCATCGAACGCCGCCTGAAATCAAAGATGACAGGCAGCGTTACGCGGTCCCCTATGTATCAGGTATTCAGAGACCTGCTTCAGTGGCTGTTTTCCGCCTGCGGTGCCATCCAGCGCCCCAGGTAAAAGCGTTGGAAAATAAACACTGCGGTGATTGCGACTGCGGCGTAGACCACAATTGCCGGATCTGTGCGCAGTTTCATCGTCGAAAATGCGACCAGCACAATAGCGTCGAAGATAAGGGCAAGGATGACAACAACGGGTATGGCCCGCACTTCTTTTCGCATGTAGCGCAAGACGCCCCAATGCACGATCATGTCCATCACCAGATAGAAGAACGCGCCCAGTGAGGCGATCCGTGTCAGGTCGAAAAACACCGCAAGCGTTGAGGCAATCACAACCGTATAAACCAGCGTGTGACTGCGGATCGGTCCCGACATACCAAAGTGCCGGTGCGGGATCATGTTCATATCCGTAAGCATGGCCAACATCCGCGACACCGCAAATACGCTGGCCAGAACACCCGACGCCGTGGCGACAGCGGCCAAAACGATGGTAAAGTAGAACCCGGCGTTTCCGAGTGCGGGCGCGGCGGCTTCGGCCAGGGAATAGTCCTTTGCCGCAATGATCTGATCAATCGTCAGGCTTGACCCGACCGCAAAGGCCACGATCAGATAGACAACAACACAGATCGCAATTGAGATCATGATTGTTCGGCCGACATTGCGGTGCGGATCGGTGATCTCTCCGCCGCTGTTGGTGATCGTGGTGAAGCCCTTGAACGCAAGGATGGCAAGCGCCACGGAGGCGATAAATCCGGTGACATCAAACCCGGAAGATACCTCGCTTGCGGCGGCAAATTGAAATCCGCTAGCCCAGAGTGCTGCAATGCCAAAAAGCGCGATACCGCCAATCTTGACCACCGCCATTATCAGCGAAAGAAGCCCAACCGACCGGCTTCCGGCGATATTGACCAGAAAGGCGAAAAAGATAACAGCCACTGCCAGAATGGGCACCAGGGGGCCGCTGGTAACGTCGAAGGGCCGCAGGACGTAGGTGGCGAACGTCCGCGCAACAAGGCTTTCGGAAATCACCATCGAAAGCGCCATCAACAGCGCTGCGGCGGCGGCAATCGCGCCCGGTCCGTAGGCCTTTTGCAGGATCATCGCGATGCCGCCCGAAGAGGGAAACGCATTCGACATCTTGATGTAGCTGTAGGCGCTGAAACTGGTGACGATGGCACCGGCAACAAACGCGAGGGGAAAGAGCGGCCCGGCCAATTGCGCGATTTGACCAGTCAGCGCGAAAATCCCGGCACCGATCATCACGCCAGTGCCCATCGCCACCCCGCCGCTCAGGCTGATCGAGCCCTTTTTCTCGGTGTCGCCACCGTGTTGGTGATCCATTTATTAAGCTTTCATTTTCGTTTCGTTGCAGGTTTTGCGACGGCCCCGTCAGCACACAGGCCCAGGCCGACACATTCTGGTGTCAGTTACTCTGAGACAGGTGGTCCGCACCAGGTCTCTTGCGACTAGCATATAGATGAGTGACGTAGGAGTGAATATCTGACCCGGAACACAGTGCAGGGAATCGGCACGGGCATCAGGCACGCCTGGCACCCGTACCCGACAACAATCGCAACCGGAGCACGGCCAATTAGGTGCCTTCACCGGCGCCCCTGACTGCACCGATGCCTGTTGTTCATCGGCATCGGCAATCCTGAGCGGGAGCCATCAAGAATGGCTCGACCGGTCCACAAGCGGCAATTACGTTATGATACGCATTCACCGCTCGGGTCCGGTCCCGGCATTGGCGGCTTCGGTGTTGCCGACCGCCCTCAGTCCTTGCTGCTGCAACAGCAGCCGCCCGATTTCGCAGCTGGCGCTTCGACGGATGGTTGAGGTACAGGCCGGGCGTCAACATCGGCGCTGGCTTTATGTCCGCCACAGCATCCTCCGCTTTTTGCAGCTTCAACAGAAGATTGATCGGTTTGGTTTGTTGTGTGGTCCATTTGGGCCTCCTGACACTAAGGTTACATACTACAGACGCCCGCAATGGACCTTCGTTACAGACAAACTGCCGGTGCCGGTTTTTTATCCGCGTCAATTTTGGGCAAAGACCCCGATCGGTGTTCAAAATTGGATCAGGGGCCACAAAATTACGGGCGCCCTACTTCAAGCGGGCCGATTTTCGTCGCAACAGTGAGACATGAAAATCGTCCAGTAAGGAAAAATGATGCGATCTATTTTTACGACTTCCGCGTTCGTTATTGGCCTGGGGCTCCCCGGCGTGACAATGGCTCAGGAACTAAGCCTGTCCGCAGGTGCAACCCTCACCAGCCGATATGTTTTCAATGGGCTTGAACAAACGACAGGTGCCGCGTTTCAACCCTGGGCCGAAGCCGAATACCAGGGCTTCTACGCGGGGCTGTGGGCCTCCAACACAACGCGGGCGATTGTCGGCAGCTCAGCTGAAGTGGACCTCTATCTGGGCTACCGCAACGAATTGGGCAGGTTCAATTACGATATTGGCTACACGCGGTATTACTATCGCAATCCAAGCAATGACTGTTGCGGGGAATACATCGTGTCGTTGGGATACTCTGTGATTGATCCACTGGATGTCGGGCTGCGCTTTGCTCATGATCCTGTTGCGGATTACGTCAATACCAGCGTTTCGATGGACTATGCCGTTAACGACAAATTTGGTGCGTCCGCCAATTATGGCAACATCAGCAACGGCGGACACGAATACTGGAGCGTCGGGGGCAGCTATGCGATTTCTGATAATTTCGGAATTGACGCTGCATGGCATGACACCAGCATCAGTGACGGTCTCTTGGTGGTATCGCTGAGTACCGAGTTCAGCCTGCGTTAGTCTTACAAAGTGCAACAGAACGGCGCCTCTGGCTCATGCCGGGGGCGGTGTTTTTGCGTGCGAAAAACGCAGACAACAGCCCGCCCCACTGCCGCATGTAAGCTGAGCGGTTAGCTGGGCAATATCCCTGCAAATACCCCCATGAAAAGGGTGATCAGCGCGGTCACAGCCACGACACCAACAAGCAGCGGGTGGCGCAGCGGCGTATCGGCGGCGGTTTCAGCATCAGCACCCTGGTACATCGGCACCATGATCCGCAGATAAACACCAAGTGCCAGCACCGAGTTGAGGATCCCGACGACGGCCAGCCAGAGAAATCCAGCCTCAACAGCCGCCGTGAACAGGTAGACCTTGCCCACAAATCCAAATAGCGGTGGGATGCCCGTGAGCGACAGCAGGAATATCACCATTGCGACCCCCAGCACCGGGCGTTTTCTGCCAAATCCGCGCATGTCGTCAAGGCTGCGTCCGGCAAGCATCACAATTGCAAAAGCGCCCAGGTTCATCGCCACGTAGGATGCCCCCATGACAATCAGTCCGGGTATTGCAAACGGGCTGGCACCCAGAGCCACAATGCCCAACAGAAAATATCCCGACTGCGCGACCGACGAATAGGCAATCAGGCGCACCAGATTGGTCTGCACCAGCGCCGTCAGGTAGCCGTAGGTCATTGTGATCGCTGCAATCAACGCGATCACCAGAGGCCACCCACTGCCAACGGGCAAATCGCGCAGCACCTGTGCGAAAGCAAATATCGCCGCGAGTTTTGTGATGACCGACAGATAGGCGGCGACGGACACCGGCGCGCCGTCGTAGGCGTCGGGGGCCCAGAAATGAAACGGGACCAGCGCGGCCTTGTACCCCAGCCCGATGATGGCAGCGACCAGCCCGGCAATCACGATCAACGGCTGGCCTTGCAGCGCGCCAAGGGCCGAGAACAGCGTCGATCCCGCGCCGCCAAACCAGAAGGTCAGCCCGTAGATCATCACCGATCCGGTCACCGCCCCAAAAACAAGGTATTTCATCGCGGCCTCCGTCGCCGCATCGTCGCGCGGGAAAGCCACCAGCGCAAAGGAACCCAACCCCGTCAGCACCACCCCCAGCACCAGCAACATCATGTCGCCGCTGCCCGCCAGCATCAGCGCGCCCAGCGTCACAAGACAGATCAGCGCGTAAACGCTGCCCTCGCGGTCCTGTCCGGCGATTTCAGCGCGGGCCATCAACAGCGCCACTGCCGTACCCGGCAACAGGATCAGCTTGGCCCAGCCCGAGATCAGGTCGATCCGGTAGGTGCCACTGAACACGGTTGTGTCGGCGTGCAGCACCGGCAGTGTCAGCAACGTCGCCGCCGCCAGCCCCGCCAGCCCGATCCCGAGCACAAGACGCGCCGCCCGCGCCATCTCGGCCACGATCATCAGCATGGCAACGGACGACAGCAAAAGCTCCGGGATCAGAAAGGAGAGTTCGCGCCCCATCAGAAACTCAGGCTTGCCATTGTGGTGTGGATCATGTCGATCAGCCAGCCGGGGGCGACCCCGACCAATACCGTAAGGATCAAAAGCGGTACAATCACCAGCTTCTCGCGCCGGTCCAGATCAGGCATTTCCGCCCACTTCTCATTCTCGGACCCGAGAAAAACGGCGGCGATGGCGCGGAGATACAAGCCCGCCGTCACCACGATGGCGAGGATTGCAACGATCGCCCAGGGTGCCGCATTGAGCGTTGCCAGAAACACCTGAAACTCTGCCGGAAAATGCGCCAGCCCCGGCAGCCCAAGCGAGGCGAAGGCCGACAGGATGAAGGTCCAGCCCAGCCAGGGAACCCGTGCCAGCAACCCGCCAAATGCGCCCATGTCGCGGGTGTGGGCGCGGTCTTGCAACATGCCAAGCAAAAAGAACAGCGCGCCGGTCACCAGACCATGGCTGACCATCTGCAAGGTTGCCCCGTCCAGCGCGATGGTGCGGATACGCGGATCAACGCTGAGCGCGGCCACTGCCACCCCCATCACGACATAGCCCATGTGATTGACCGAAGTATAGGCGATCATCTTTTTCAGATCACTCTGCGCCAGCGCTGCGAAGGCCCCGTAAAGCGCGCTCACCACCCCCACCGCAAGGATCACCTGCCCGGCTTGTGCAAAGGCATCTGGTGTCATCTGCAACGCAAAACGCACCAGGCCGTAGGTGCCGAATTTCAACATGACCCCGGCGAGGATGACACTGCCGGCGGTGGGCGCCTGCACGTGGGCGGCGGGCAGCCAGGTATGGACCGGAAAGGCCGGTATCTTGACCGCGAAAGTAAACAGCATCGCAATCAGCGCCAGCATCGCCGCAATCCCTGTCAGCGGTGGCATGTCGATCCATGCGCGCATGTCAAATGTGCCGCTGCTCAGGTACAGCCCGATGATGGCCAGCAACAGCGGCAGCGAACCCAAAAGCGTGTAGATGAAGAACATCAGCGCGGCGCGCTGTCGGTCCTCATACCCCCATCCGGCGATCATGAAATACATGCCGACCAGCGACACCTCGAAAAAGACATAGAACAGCAGGCCGTCGAGCGCCATGAACGTGCCGAGTGCTGCGGTTTCCAGCATCAGCATCAACACTACATAGCTGGGCGCGCGGTCGCTGATCCGCGCCGAATAGATCGCTGACAGAAAGAACAGCAAGGACGTCAACAGCACCAGTGGCAGGCTCAATCCGTCCAGCCCCAATCGGTAAGCGGCGCCAATGGCCGCAATCCAGGTGATCTCCTCGATCTGGGCAAACCCGCCCGGCACAATACCCCGCGACCAGATCGCAAGCGTGATCAAAAACACCAGCCCCGTCACCGCTATCGACATCCCATGCGCGACACGGGCCGGCCGGTTTGGCAGCGCCATGAGCGCCAGCCCGCCCAAAATCGGCAGGAAGGTGGCAAGGGTCAATAGCGGCATCTGGATGTCTCCTCAGGAATAATACGGGGCGGCCAGAACAACGGCCACAATAAGCGCAATGCCAATCGTTGTCAGTGCAAGTTCACGATGAATAAAGCCGCTTTGCAGGCGGCGGGCCTGGGCACCTGCCGCAATCATCCGCCGCACAAGGCCGAAGATCGCCGCGTCGATACCATTGGTGTCCGTGAATTTTGTTGCCAGACCCAGCCGCATCGACTGTTGCCCGACCCAGATCGACAGGGCAAAAATTGCGGCGTCTGCGCGGTCGACCACCTTCGCGGCGCCAAGGCCAATGCCACGGACCAGCCCGACTTGTACACTCAGCAGGCGCTGCTCAAACGCCTCGCAGGCGGCGGCGATGCTCAGGGCGGGACGTCGGATAATTCCGTCCATCCCCCCCGCGATTGCAAAGCCGTTTTGCGCAGGCACCAGCAGCGGGCCAAGCAGCCGCGCGGGAGCTACAAACCACCCCAGCGCAAGGCCGCCAAGGCCGACAGCCAGCCCCATTGCAGGCACGATCCAGCCGGGTTTCTCGATCTCGGCCCCCAGCATGTGTTCAAGCGCGCCAAAGCTGAACCCAAGCCCTGCTGCCAGCGCCACAAGAACGCCCATGCCGATGGCCATGGATGGTACCGGCCCTCGCGCTGGTCCCGCGTCCCCATCCCACAGGACACTCAACGCCCGACCCATATAGGCCCCGGTCAGCACCGATCCCAGCAACGCCAATGGCAACAACCAGGGTGCTCCAGTGCTTTCCAGCGCGGCGGCAAGGATCGCATCCTTGGAAAAGAACGCGGCCATCGGCGGAAGGCCCGCCAGCGCCAGCGCGACGATTGCAAAGCCAGAAAAAATACCGGGCCGTGCGCGACCGGCCCCCGCCAACGCCTCCAGCCCGGTGCCTTCGCGGTCATGCTGAAAAACACCGGCACCCAGAAAAAGTGCGCTTTTGATCGCGGCATGGGCGATCAGGTGCAGCAACGCCGCAATCGGCGCGCCTGCCCCAATGGCCACCAGCATCAATCCGTATTGGCTGGCGGTGGAGGCTGCCAGCAGCCGCTTCAGGTCACGCTCAGCCAGTGCAATCAGCCCGGTTATGACCGCCGTGAGACCGCCGACAATGCCAATGACCAACAGCGCGCCGCCGGGCAACATCGGGGCGATGCGGATCAGCAGGATCGCCCCGGCCGCCACCAGTGTGGCCGAGTGCAATAATGCGGACACCGGCGTTGGTCCGGCCATGGCGCGCATCAACCAGTCCTGCAAAGGCACCTGCGCCGATTTGCCCATCGCGGCAATCAGCAGCAGCAGCCCTGCAATCAGTGCGGACGTACCGGTCGTGGCAAGTGTGACCGAAATCTCGGAGGTTCCCGCCACACCGATCAGCACAAAGGCCCCGGTATAAAGACCCAGATCAGCCGTCCGCGTATACAGGAACGCGCGTGTCGCCGCCCCGGCCACGCCCGCGCGTCCATGCCAGAACCCGATCAGCAGATAGCTCGCAAAACCGATCATCTCCCAAGCGGCCAGAAGCGTGATCCAGTCGCCCGACAGCACCAGCGCCTGCATCGCAGTGACAAACAACAACAAAGTACCAAAGAACCGCACCCGCTCGAGGTCGTTTTTCATGTACCCCGCAGCATAGATCAACACCATCGCCGCGACCGTAGCCACAACCAGCGACAAGGTTGCCGTGAGCGGTGACGCGATAAGCCGGATCGGGAAATCCGGCAGGAAAGGCAGTGTGATGCCCACTGCGTTCCCGCCTGATACTGCGACAAAAGCCCCAAGCGCGCCCACAAAACCAAACGCGGCACCAATCAGCGCCAATGCCTCGGGAACGCGGCGCAGCGTCAGGATCGCCAGCGCCGCCAGCAGCGGACCAAGCAGGGTAAGCGTCAGCACCGTCATCCCTTCAACTCGCGGGCTTCTTCCATCTCGACCGATCCACGGGACCGGAACCGCGCGATGGCGATGCCAAAGCCAACCGCCATTTCAACGGCCATCACCGCCATGACAATCAGCACGAACATCTGCCCAGCAGGTACGTCGGGATGAAGGTAACGCCAGAAGGCAACGATATTGACCAATGCGGCCGCAAGGATCAGTTCGACCCCCATGATAATCATCACCAGATTTGTCTGGCTCAGCGCGCCATACAGCCCGACGCCGAACATGGCCGCGCCAGTGCTGAGGGCGATGATGAGTTCCGGGCTCATCGCTTGTGTCCTTCGCTTGGGTGGATTGCCACCATGGTCGCGGCGACCATCGCCGTCAGGATCGTCAACGCCGCAGATTCAAAGATGAACATGGACCGGCCCAAAAGCTCGCGGCCAAGTTCGGCAGTTTGTTCAGCCGCATCAGGGACACCAAGGGCCGGTGGTCCCCAATCGGCCAGCCAGATCACCGCCAGCGCAGCACCCAACCCGATGCCCCCCGCCCAAAGCGACAGACGTTTCTGGTGCGTCATATCCATCGCCCCCATGCCGCCGGGGTCCATCATGAACATCACCATGAAGATCGCCATCACGCTCATCTCGGTGGCCATCATCATGATCTGCAAAACGCCGAGGAATTCCGCCTGCATTACCAGAAACATCACACCTACGGCCGTTTGTGAGAACAACAACGCCAGCGCAGAGCGGACCATCGAATGGGTCCGAAAGACGACAATGCCGAACCACACGGCGGCGGCGCCAAAAAACGCCAGAAAAACCATCTCTGCCGTCATATCGGCACCACCAGGGCGATAATGCCAACAAGGAAGATGTTGGCAAGCGCCAGAGGGATGCCAAGTTTCCAGCTCAGTTCCAGATAATGTGCCTCGCGGACACGCGGTATCAGGCGTCCGGCGCTGACCATCAATCCCGCAACAATCAGGATCTTGACCCCGCTCCACGCCCAGGCAGGCAGCCATGGGCCAAGCCAGCCACCCAGATAAAAGGTCACAGTCGCGCCTGCCAGTGCCAGGATCAGAACCATGCGCGCCAGCCGCAGAACGGCAAGGCGTACGCCGGTGTATTCGGCTTCAACCCCGCCTGCCAGTTCACCCGGCGCGGTCGGCAGGTCCAGCGGCGGCAACCAGCACAGCCCCATAGCAGCGGCGACAAACAGGGCAAAGCCCACAGGCTGATAGGCGATATTCCACAAGGCCGCCTGCGACGTGACGATGTCCACGGTGGAAAGCGATTCTGCCCGCATCGCCACGGCGGTAATCGGCATCACGATCAACATCGCATAGGCCACAAACTGTCCCAGAAACCGCCATCCGCCGATCATCCCGTAAGCGCCGTTCGGCCCCCACCCGGCCATAATCAGCGCCACCAGCACGTACGCCAGCGCCGCATTCAGAAAAAGCGCGCCGGTTGCCAGGTCGGTGATGATCAGCCCCGGCGCCAGCGGAATAACCGCCACCGCCAATAGTCCCGCCACCAGCAAAAGCACCGGTCCTGCCTCAAAAAACAGGCGGTCAGGCGTG
>CAXBKL010000112.1:0-12343 GCA_963976125.1 uncultured Sulfitobacter sp.
GGCGCTGGGTCGACGGTCCCGAGGCGGGTCAGCAGTTCTGGCAGGGAACCGCATCCGGCGCCGCGATAGGCGGCGCCTATACAAATTGGGACAGCCCCATACAACCTGATGGCGGCGTGGAAAACGCGCTGCATATGTTCGGCGATGGCACCTGGAACGACATCATCGATTCTCCGTCGCAGACCATGGGTTATTTCATAGAATACAGCGGTCCGAGTTTTGTCACCGGCAGCCTGGCAGGCAATGCGGCCGACCCCGAAAGCGGACCCCTGACGTTTGCCCAAACAAGTTCGGTGGCTGGGTTGACGATTGCAAGCGATGGCAGCTGGACCTTCGATCAGGGAAATGCCGCCTATGACTATCTCGCTGCTGGTGCCGAAGAAGACATCATTGCGACATTCAGTGTCACTGACAACCAAACCGCCGTAACCAGCGGCTCGCTGACCCTGACATTGACAGGCGCGAACAATGCCGCTGTCATTGGCGGCGTAACGGCGGCAAGCATCACCGAAGACAGCGTGCCAACGGTAACCGGCGATCTGTCCCACACGGATGCGGACACCAACAACGCAGATGATGTCTGGCAGGTTGTGACCGCTGGTGCGGCCACAGACAATGGCTATGGCACTTTTGAAATCGACGTTGACGGTCAATGGACCTACACGCTGGACAACGCCAATGCCACGGTGAATGCGCTTACCGGAAGTGGCAGCCTGCAAGACACCTTTACCGTTTTGACCCAGGACGGCACCTCGCAATTGGTTGAGGTGACGATCAATGGCGCGAACGACAAGCCGGTTATCGTCAGCGACTCGTCCTTGACGCTGAATGTGCGGGAAACGGGCGTGGACACCGTCGGGATCCTTACCGACAACGCGATCATGACCGTCATTGACCCAGACATGACCACGGGCGGTACGTGGAGTTTCCAGACGTTAACCATCAATTTCTTTACAAGCGTTTCGCATAGCCCAACTACTGGCTTCTGGGGCTACACGCTGAATGACGAGAGTTTCTTAGTCAATCAACTGGGCGAAGGGCAAACGGGCACAGACAGCTTCTCAAGGACCTATACGGATGAATTTGGGTCGGTGTCGGATGCCGTGCCAATGACTGTTATCGTCACCGGGAGCAATGATGCCGCGTCAATTTCGGGTGTCCTTGGTGGCCTTGTCACTGAGGACATGGGCAACGATTCCGTTTCGGGAGATGCGTCCCACACCGACATTGATTTGAACAATGCCAACGATGTCTGGCAGGCGGTGTCGAACGGGACAGCAACCTACGGCAGCTTCACGGTCACGACGGGCGGGGTCTGGACCTATACGCTGGACGATAGCAATACGGCGGTCAATGCTCTTAACGATGGGGATACGGAGTTCGACAGCTTCACGATTACGACAGAAGACGGCACGACCCAAACCATATCCATCGACATCATCGGCAACACGGATGCCCTACCCGTAGTGGCCAATGACGATGCCGGCTTCATCGAGACAATTGATGTTTTGATCCTTGGCACAGACATGACTGCGCTGACCGCGACAGGAAACCAGTTGAATGGGTCAAACGATGACCGGTTCAATTTCAACGTGACCACCCTTCAGATACCGGCAATCTTTACCGCGCCTCAATGGCAGGTCAAGTTTGAGGCGGCAGATGTCGTCTTGCTTGGCGGCGTGGATAACACCGAGCAATTTGATGGGAACGTCATGTTCGAGGTCTTGTCGAGCTACTACGCTGCTGGCGGCAACGTTGTCACCACGGGGGGTGTGGTTCAGCAGTTGTTTGATACAAGTGGCGCAACTCGGGCCTATCTCAACGACATCACGCCTCTGGGACAGCAGTCCGGCGGCACCAGCATTGGCACGTCCATCGACATGAACGGTGCCGTGCATCCAATTACAGATGACATTGGCAATATAACCAACGGATTCACCAATTGGTTTTCGTCTCAATACATGGACGTCGGTGCCGTTCAACTGGCCTATCCTTCGGGTGGCAACATGGTACCGCATTCGATTTCCTATACCGAAGGGACCGGCGGAGCAGGCAACACGGCTTTCGTTGGTGGGGGCTATCTGCACAGTTTGCTGGATACCACCAGCCTGCGCACTGGCGACGCCGATTTTGTGCTGGAACAGGCCCTCGCCTGGGCCGCAGGCGTGAAAAAAATAGACGTGAACGAGAACGAGCCGTTCACCTTTACTGACGATAGCCTGCTGGCCAATGACGTTGATCCAAACGCCATGGCAACCATCACGAGCGTTCAGACATTCAGCGACAAAGGGGCGACCGTTACCCTTTCTGGCGGGGATGTTCTCTACAATCCGATCTCATCGTTCGGCCTGAACAGCCTGAACGATGGCGAGACCGATACCGACACGTTCACCTATACGATTTCGGACGGGGTGACGACGGATACCGCCACGGTCACCGTTACGGTAAATGGCTTGACTGACATGGACCAGCCCCCGGTGGTATCCGACCCGGAAATGAATGGTTTTGCCTCGCCTGCCAGTGACTACCGATTTGGACAGCGTATCTTAGATGACGATGAATTTTCAGGGATAAGCCACCTTCTTTATGATGAGGGCGGCCTGACAAACGCTCCGACAGGGGTGTCGTTCAGCGCGACATTTGTTGATTTCTCTTTCACCGCGGCAGCTGAGACCGATTATGAAGCCGGCTATGGCATCTATGCCTATGAGGCCGACGGACAATCGTATTCTGTCAATATTGGCTATTCCGTTGATAGCTCCGGTGATCTGCGGTTCTTCTACACAGATTATGAACAGGTCTATGGTGGTCCGGTGCTCGAAATTGCACCAGATTGGATCGGCGACGGCGGCACGGTGAACCTGACCGGTGTTGACAGTATCGAGCAATACGCCCCCGGTGTTCTGGACAACCTTTCGGTGCTGGACATCAAGAACGAGCAGGACGAAATTCTCGACCTCGATACAGCAGCCTTGCTTGAATTGGTTCGCGGGAATGGGGTAACGCCGGAGAGTTTTGTATTCCAGCTAGACGCTGGCGATAGCATGAACTTCTTGGACGATGGTGAAGCCCCCGGTTCGGGGTGGGAGGCAATCGAGACTGGCGTCGGTTCCAACACCTATAACATCTACGATACAAATGTGGCGGATGGTCTCTTCAGTGATGTCAGCGGACCGTTTTTTGCTACAATATATATTGATGGTGGTGGTGGCGCGGCGCCAATCGAGTAATCCCCGGTCTCTGAGCTTGACCTGCAATGAGGGGCTGGCAATTTCTCCTTGAGCACCCCGCAAGAATCGCATTCAACGGGCCAAACCCTTGGGAGTGGCCCCGATGCACCTGACTGACCCCCTGCACCGGCTTCAACGGCTGGCCGAACATGCGCTGTCGCTTTGGGAAATCCCCCAAGCGGCCACCGTGCGGCTGATCAACGTGGCCGAGAACACCACTTATCTTGTGGAAGCCCCCGGATACCGCTCGATCCTGCGCATGCACCGCACCGGGTATCATTCGCGCCGTGCCATCGAAAGTGAATTGGCGTGGCTTGATGCCTTGGGGCGTGATGCGGTGCTGGAGGTGCCGGGATACTACCGTGGGCGTGACGGGCAAGCCGTGCAACAGGCGGTGATACCCGATGTGGCGGAGCCACGGTTTCTGGTGCTTTTTGAATTTCTGGAGGGGGCTGCCCCGGATGAGAGTGGTGATCTGACCGCCGGCTTCGAGGAGTTGGGCGGGTTGGCGGCGCGGTGCCATCAACAAGTGATGGAATGGGTCCGGCCGGACCCGTTCGAGCGGCTGACCTGGGATGCAGAGGCGGTTTTTGGGCCTGACCCGACCTGGGGCAACTGGCGGGATGCACCAGAGGTCGACGCCGAGATCCGGGCCACGCTGGAGCACGTCGAAATCACGGTGTGCGCGCGGCTTGCCCACTACGGGAAAACACCGGACCGCTACAACCTGATCCATGCGGATATGCGGCTGGCCAATCTGCTGGTGGACGGCAACCAGACCCGTGTCATCGACTTTGACGACTGCGGGCTGGGCTGGTTCATGTATGACTTTGCCGCCGCGATCAGCTTTATCGAAGATGACCCGCGAGTGCCTGACTGGCGAGCGGCGTGGTTGCGCGGCTACACGCGGGTTCGCGACCTGACGCCGCAGGACATTGATGAAATAGACACTCTCATCATGCTGCGCCGTATGGCCCTGCTGGCCTGGATCGGCAGCCACATGGACGCGCCGGAGCCACAGGCCCTCGCCCCCGGCTTTGCCGCCACCACGGCAAGACTGGGCGCGGCCTATTTGCGGAAGATGGGTGCATGAAAAGTGTACGATGCACCTGTAACGGGCACTTGTTGAGCGGGGTTGCCTGCCCCGCCCCGGCTTGACCCGGAACCTCTTGGCTCGAAGAGCGAGACCCGTGGCAAGCCCGAGGTGGGAAAGCTATCCCTCGTCTTCGGTCAGAAACATCTCGACCATTTCTGCCGTTTCCTGAGGCTGCGTAACCACAAACAGATGACCGTTGTCAAAAAGTTCCAGCCGTGAATTCGGTATCAGGCGATGCAGCAGCTTCGCGTTCGCCACTGGGATCAGCGGATCATCCGTGCCGGTCATGATCAGCGTCGGCTGTCTGAGCCGCCACAGGAATGGCACACTGCTCCACCCCGTCATCGCCAGCAGTTGCAGCATGTAGCCCGCGTTGGACGACGGCTTCATCCCCGCGGCATGGCTGTCGATCAGCGTGTCATCGGTCCTGAAATCCCCGCCATAAATCTCGGCGGCAATCGAGCGCATGTAGCCCTTGTCAGTGTACCGTTTGATGCTTGCCATCTTGGACAGGACGTTCGGTTTGCCCGGCACCATGGTCCAGCCGGACGAGGTCGCAACCAACACCAGACGACGGCAGATGCGTGGATATTGATAGGCAAACTGCTGCGCCAGCCCGCCGCCCCAGGACACGCCGGATACATCAACCTGATCGTGACCCAAAATTTTCAGCAGGTTCTTGGCCATCCGCGCCAGACTGGCAGGGCGATACGGCAGGCTCGGCATTGGTGAACCGCCCACGCCGGGCACATCAAACAGGATCGCAGGCGTGTCTTTCATCGCCGTCAGAAACGGAAAGCCAAGCTCAAGGTTGGCCCCGATGCCGTTGAACATCAGGATCGGGATGCGCCCCGGCTTGCCCTCCTTGATCGCCACCCGCAGCTTTTGACCGCGCACGTCGATGGTCTGTACCGTAATCCCCTCGGGGGCTTTCAATTCAGGTCGTTCCTTGATTGCCGTGCTCATTCACGCCTCCGTTTTATTATTATGGTTCAAACACATATGTTCCAGGTGCCGTCCCGATTGACGGATGCTTTTTGGACCCAGGTGTCTTGGGGGCTTTGATCTCATTGCCGGACACACCCTGAAGAAGCGCGGCCCAATCCAGCCACCAACTGCCCTCCTTCTTTTCGGCTTTCTCGGCCCAACTGTCGGGATTGTCGGCCTTTGCGGTGGCTTTCATGAACCACGCCTTTGGGTTGCCCGGAGGGTTCAGAAGGCTTTGCAAATGGCCGGAGTTGGACAGGATAAACGTCGTGTCCTTGCCATAGAGCCGCGCGGTTTCATAGACCGCTTTCCACGGTGTGATATGGTCGGTTGTCCCGGCAATCACATAGGTTGGGTGGTTGACCTTGGTCATGTCAATCTCGACCCCGCCCACTTCTGAGGGGCCATCTGCCAGGAACGGGTTGGTGTAGATCATGTCAAGAAAATCACCATGCAGCCCGGCAGGCAGGCGGGTGGTATCCGCGTTCCAGAACAACACGTCAAATGCGGGTGGGGCGTTGCCCAGCAGATAGTTGTTGACCCAGTAGTTCCAGATCAGATCGTTGGGCCGCATCCAGGCGAACATCTTGGCCATGTCCTGACCGTCCAGAACCCCCCGCGCCTGGCTTGCCAACTTGGCCGCCGCGACGGTTTCCGGGGTCACAAGGGCTGCCATGTCGTTGTCGGTCGAGGCCATGGTATCCAGCACGCAAACGGCAAGAATGACCTGATTGATCTTCTCGGAATGCCCGTTCTTGGCCAGCCACCCGGCATAGGTGGACAAGGTGATGCCGCCCGAACACGACCCCATGATGTTCACGCTGTCGCTGCCGGAAATTTCCAATGCCGCATCACAGGCCTGATCGAGCGCCTCGATATAGGTTGCCATGCCCCAATCGGCATGCTCGGCGGTGGGGTTCCGCCAACTGACGCAATAGGGCTGAATGCCATTGGCCAGCAGGAATTCGATCATGCTTTTGCCTGGGCTCATATCAATGGAATAGTATTTGTTGATCTGCGGCGGCACCACCAGCAGCGGACGGCGATAAACCTTGTCGGTGGTCGGCCTGTAGGTGACCAGTTCAATCACCTCATTGCGGTAGACCACATCGCCAGGGGTTATGGCGAGGTTCTCACCCACCTTGAATTTGGATGTATCGACCGAGGACGGCAGACCCTGGTTTTCGGTCATATCCTTGAGAAGGTTCTGCAATCCATTGACGGCACTTTTGCCGCCGGTTTCAAAAAAGGTCTTCATCGCTGCGGGGTTGATAAAGAAGTTGTTGGACGGTGCCATCGTGTCGACAAGGATCGACGACACAAGACGCGCGCGCGCGGCGTCCTTGTCCGGCAGATCCAGTTCCTCGACCATGTCAGTGACCTTACCCGCCCAGGATAGATAGGCCTGCATCATCCCCTTGGAGAACGGATTGTTGTTCCACCCGGTATCGGAAAAGCGGCGGTCCTTGGGATCAGGGGCAATCTCGGACGATTGTGTGAGGATTTTCTCGGCGTCCTTGGCAAAGGCCATCCATTGATCCATCATCGCCTGAGGTTGGGCTGCCATTGCGCGCATCAGGTTGGTCCCTGCACCAAACATGTCCTCGGCGCGCAGCGACACCAGCGGATTCAGCGCCAGCGTATTTTCCGCCGCGTTCTCCGCGATGGCCTTGGCATTCTTTGACAACTTCTTCGGATCAGTCATGGGACACCTCCTGGGTCAAACCTGCGCATTCGGGCCGGGCACCAGAATGGCGAGGCTCTCTGCAATCAGCGCGGGCTTGCCGCTGCCTTCGATTTCGATCGTGTTCTCTGTCTTCATCAAATATTGGCCGTTGTCCTTGCGGTCAAAGGACACCAGCTTGGACTGAAGCCGCACCTTGGTTCCGACCGGCACCGGCGCCAGAAACCGGACCTTGTCCAACCCGTAATTAAGAGCCGCCGCCGTACCACTGGGCACCACGCCAATCTCCATTGCCATCGCGCTCAGCAACGACAGCGTGAGATACCCATGCGCAACCGGCCCACCAAAAGGGCTTTCTTTTTTGGCGCGTTCGACATCCACGTGGATCCACTGGTTGTCACCGGTGCAATGGGCAAATTCATTCACGACATCCTGGGTGATTTCCTTCCAGGCGGACGTGCCCAGCATCTCCCCGGTCTTGGCGCTCATGCCGGCAAACGTGAGGTCAGTCATTTTATCTCTCCCAGGTTCAGGTCGGGGGCCAGGCATTTTGCCTGCACGGATAATTCACTTGAGGAAACCAGAAAAATCACTGATCGTTGGAAAAAGTGATCCTTTTTTCCTGCCCGCCCGGATGGATGCCCCCATGCACCTGACCGGACGTAAATGTAGCAACTTCTTGTCCATGATTAATGGAGTTGCCTATCCGATCAAGGGCGCACCTTACGTAACGCCCAACAAAAGGAACGATATATGAAGCAGCTCAGCGGCATTGACGCCACGTTTTTGTATATGGAAACGGACCAGACACCCATGCACGTTGCGGGCCTGACGCTCTATGATTTGCCAAAGGGCTTCAAAGGATCGTTCCACAAGCATTTCACCAAGTTCTTCAAGGGCCGGGTCCATCTGGTTCCCATATTCGGAATGAAGTTGGCAAAAGCCGCCTATGAGCTGGACCACCCCGGTTGGGTTGACGCAGGGGAGCTGGATTTCGACTACCATGTGCAATCTGCGAAACTTCCCAAACCCGGCACCCTGAAACAGCTTGAAGACCTGGTCGCCGAATTGCATTCCACCACGCTGGATCGATCAAAGCCGCTGTGGCAGTTCACCATCATCGAAGGGATCGAAGGGCGACAGGCGGCGCTGTATTCCAAGGTACATCACGCGGCGGTTGACGGCGGTGCAGGCATGGTCATTACCCAAGCGCTTTATGATGTGACCGAAGAGCCGCGCGAGGTAGAACCGGCCCAACCCAAGCCCGAGGTGCGCGTGCCGTCACAGCCCGAACGTGCTGTGCTGACGTTGCACGACATCATTTCGAACGTGACGCGCCAGCAACTTACCATGCTGGAATCCGTGCCCAAGATGATGAGCCAGATGACCGATCTGCTGGCCCCCCTGTTGTCGGGCAAAACCGGTCTGCCCCAGCTTTTGGCCCCACGCACCCCCTTCAACGTCACGGTTCAGGCCAAGCGCGCCTATGCCGCGCGGTCCATTTCGTTGCCCGATGTCAAGGCGATCTGCAAGGCGAGAGGTGCCAAGGTGAACGATGTTGTCATGGCGATCACCAGCGGTGCCGTGCGCAAATACTTGATGCAAAAGCAGCAACTTCCCGATGCGGCGCTGGTGGCCTTTGTTCCGATCTCGATGCGCGAGATGGGCAATACGGACATCAATAATCAGGTGTTCGGCATGAACGTACCCTTGGCCACGAATTATGGCGATCCGTTGAAACGGCTCAAGAAAATTCAACAGGAATCGGGCAGTTCCAAAATGATGGCCTCCGGGGCCAAGGATGTAGCACCGTCCGACTTTACCATTATTGGCGCACCGACCCTGTTGCCGGGATTGATGCAGCTTTATGGCACATCCAAACTGGCCGATGTTTTGCCATCAGCGGTGAATATGTGCATTTCCAACAACATGGGGCCACCTTTTCCGCTTTTCTGCGCCGGAGCCAAGGTGACGGCACTGTATCCGGTGTCGATTGCGACACACGGATGTGCCTTGAATGTAACGGTGCAAAGCTACCTTGATCACCTCGATTTCGGCATCACCGCAGATTACAAGGCAGTGCCGGATGTGGATGATCTGGCTGACCTGCTTGTGGCGTCATTTGAAGAGCTGAAAACAGCCGTCGCAAAAGCCGCATAGGCCTTGTTTACAGGGTGCAAAGGGCACTTGACGTAAGGCAACCGTTGACAGAGAAATTTTGAGCATGCCCTATGGTCAAACAGCGCAACATTGTTGCGTGAATGAGGAGCATTCCAGATGACCGCAACCACCGAAACACCGCCCAGCCGCCTGTTGATGATGATGGAAGGGCGCGCCATTCCTGAATTGTTTGGATTTGCCGCGTCATTGCCGACATTGAGCGCTCTGGCACCACGCGGCGAAGGGCAGCCGGTGCTTGTTCTGCCCGGCCTGACCACATCGGACCGTTCCACAATTGCCTTGCGGCGGTTTTTGCGCTCCAAGGGGTTTTCGGCATACGGATGGGAATTGGGTCTGAACTTTGGTCCCCTGCCCGGCATCGAAGACGGCCTCATCGCACGGGTTGAAGAATTGTTCGTCAAATACGAACGCAAGGTGAGCCTTGTCGGCTGGAGCCTGGGCGGCATCTACGCCCGTCAACTGGCCAAGATGATGCCCGAGAAAATTCGGCAGGTCGTGTCAATGGGCAGCCCCTTTGGCGGTGATCCCCGCGCAACCAACGCATGGCGCGTTTATCAAATGGCCAGCGGGCAAAGCGTGGACGAGGGTCACAAACACATGGGCGGCGCACTGCACAAGGCACCGTCCGTGCCGACAACGGCTATCTACAGCAAGACCGATGGTATCTGCGCCTGGCAGAACTGCCTCGAAAAACACTCTGACACCACCGAAAACATCGAGGTGAAGGGCAGCCATTGCGGCTTGGGCCATCACCCGGCGGTTGTCTATGCGGTCGCCGACCGTTTGTCGCAACCCGAAGGCGACTGGAAAAAATTCGACCGCTCCGGGTTCAAGTCAATGGTCTACGCGGAACCCGCCTATCCGGTCTGATCGTCGGCAATTCAAAGGCAAAAGGCCGGGCAATGACCCGGCCTTTTGCTTGCGATTCAATTGGCTCAGGCCTTTTTGTCGCCCGTAATGTCACCGATGCTGTCCATCACGCGGTCCTTGAGGACATCAAATGCGTCTGTGCTGCCTTGCTGCACAACCTGAGACATTTCTGTCGCGTTCTGGATCGTGGTTTCAAACGACCGTTTGGCCATTTCCATCTGTGATGTCATCATCGTCGATGGATCGCCACCACTTGCCTGCGCTTCCTGCACCGCATCGGAAATATCAGCCAATGCGGCCTCCAGTGCGGCGCGCTGCTTGTTCAGCAACTCTTGCGAGGCCTGCGTGCCGATCTGGGTAGCGGCCTGAATGGCTTGCAGGTTCTTGCGGTGCCCTTCCATGAGGCTGCTCAGGTCCGGGCCGGGAATATTCATCGAGCTACCAAAATTCTGAAACATGTCCATAAATGGATTGCTGTCTTTGTTATCTGCCATATGCGCCTCCTGGCGTTATCGTTTGGATTGGGCCATCTTAGAAACCAGCCCCACTCAGGGCAACAGCAGAGTCTCGAGGAAATAAAGCAGCACACCGACAAAACCCCCGATAATCATACCATTGAACCGGATGTATTGCAGGTCGCGCCCGACGTTGACCTCAATCAGGGTCAACAACTGCTGGATGTCCCAGCCTTTGACCTGTTCGGCAACATAGGCCGAAATATTGCCACGTTGCTCATCCACCAGATTGGTCAGGACCGTAACCATGCCTTCATTGATGTCGCGGCGCAGATCGGGCTCACTCTCAAGTTTGGTACCGACATCGACAAACATATCAGTCATGCGGGCGATCAGCACGGACTCCTCCGCCTCGATGTCTTTGAGCACATAAAGCCGCAGGTTCGCCCAGATGCTTTCTGCTGCCTCTGCCAATTCCTTGCGGGCCAGCAGTTGCTGTTTGAGCGCCTCAACACGCTTGGCGAAGGTCTTGGTACGTTTCGTGCGCTGGACGTATTGCTTGATGAAGGTCTCAAATTCCGCTCTCAGGGGATGTTCCTTGTCTTCCTTGATCTCGTCCAGCAATTCCGTCGCCGCATGCACCAGGCGGTTCAGCACCAGCTTGTCTCCCCGCAGGATATTGAACAGCAACGGCAACTCGCCCTGCACTTTGCCGCGGATCACATCAAGCGTGTCGCTGTTGTTCAGGAACCGGTGCATCGCGGTAATGACTTCGTCCAGCAGACGCTGATGACGACCTTCTTTGGTAAAGCTTGTCATTACGTCGCCCACCAATGGCGCAATATCTGTCCGCGCCAATTGCGCCGTCACCCGTTCGGAAGCAAAGCGCACCAACCCTTTTTCATCTATCGTTTCCAACAACTGTGGAATGAACCGGACAATGAAACGCGACAGCGAGTCAGCCCGCGCAGGTGAGGCCAGCCAGCTTGACATCTCCCCTGCAAAATCAATCTCGCGCAGCTTTTGTTCGACAGGTTCTCGCGCAAGGAAATTGTTTTCGATAAACCCGCCAAGGTTCTCGGCGATCCGGTGTTGATTGCTGGGGATGATCGCGGTGTGCGGAAAAGGCAAGTTCAGCGGGCGTTTGAAAATTGCCACAACCGCATACCAATCCGCGATGCCACCGATAGTGGCGGCTTCGGCAAAGGCGGCGACGATGGCAAGGGATGGATATTGCGCCTCCAGCAACTTGGTGACGATCAGCATGATGAAACAGCCCAACAGGACCAGCGTGGCCAGCATCTTGATCCGGCGCAACGCGGCCAGTCGTACGGTTTCTTCGACATCAAGGGTGCGCATCGTTGATCTCAGTCAAGGTCAGGGAGCTTCATCCTTTATACCTATCATACAAGGCAATGAGAACAACATGCTGCCACGCAGCATTTATTAACACGGAATCACCAATTTTGCGCGGCGGCGAGCTTGAGAATTCGCTCTTAAACACGCCACTGGCAAAACTCTTCTTGCCCCTGTCGCAGTCTAACATTTTGATTTTCAAATGTTTATAATAAGTTGACGTTATGCGACCCAACGTCACTTCTGAAAAATGTTGCAATGCAGCATAACAATCCCCAATTACATGTCATCCTGGGTTGATGAACAACCGGGCCCCACCATGGCTTAATCAAGAATGGAGAATTGAAATGACAACGAAGACCACCGCGAAAACAACCAAAACCGCAACGGACACCGCAACAGAGGCGACAAGCAAAGTCACCGAAGGCGCCCGCGAATTCGTAAAACGCACAACCGAAACCGCTCATGAGCGCGTTGAAGGCAT